>JAPPDQ010000129.1:3224-4623 GCA_028875495.1 Chloroflexota bacterium | reverse complement strand
CGGGCACGTCGATCACTGGGACACCGGTCGCCTGCCAGCCCCCGACGCGACGTGAGTCCGTCACGATGACGGGCCAGAGCGGCACGCGATACATGTAGTTGATGTCCACATCGATCCTGCCCGTCTGTCCGGACGACGCGAGGTAGCGCAGCACCCACTTGCCCCCCGCGTGCTCGGCGGTGATCTGGCGGCTGCTCAGCTCCTCCCGCGCAAAGACAGCGCCGAGCGCCTCTTCGAGCTGCGGGCGCTCCGCCAGCATCGCTTCGCGGCCCGCGGCGCCTACGTAGTTCAGGTCGATGTCGACGGAGAGCCGCGGCACATCGAAGACAAACAGATTCAGGGCCGTGCCGCCCTTGAGTGCGAGCTTCCCCCGCAGGAACGGATGCCGCTGGATGGCTTCGAGCAGGCCGAGCAATTGCGCGACCCTCTCAAGCATGTCGGCCCGGAATCCCGTGGCCTCAGCCGCGGCGACAAGCCGCTCAGCCGAAATCCTCACGAGATTTCCTCCCACGCACGATTCAGCACCTCGCGCGGCACCACGAGATTCCAGCCCGGCGCGATGCGGCCCTGTCCTTCCCGTGCGCCGTCGATGTAGTGCGGCTGGCGCGGTCGGTGCCGGCGGAGACGCTCGACCTGCGCTGGCTCGACCATAAGCACCGCGCCGTGCTGCTCAAGATAGAAGCCGACCTTGGCGGCGGTGGTCGCGTTATCGAGGAGCAGCGCGTAGTCCACGACCCTCTCGATGTCGAAGAACTCGACCGACTCCAGCGAGCGCCAGACCTCCTCCCAACCCCCCGAGTGTCGCGGACGATCAAGCACGTCGACGAGCGTCCTCTCAAGGCTCGTGACCCTCACGGGAAGCCCGGCGCGATCGGCGGTCAGGACACCGTGCAAAGTGCTATGGGAACGGATGAGCGCCGCCGGGAAGCGCGTGCCCCGGAAGATGTGGGAGCGGAACGACAGAGGCGAAGAGGGCCGCACCGCGAGGTAGGTGAGGTGATCCCACGCGGAGTAAGCTCGGCCATGGAACTCCAAGGCTGTGTGATGTGACAGGACGGCGTCGGGTGTCAGCCGAGAGGCCACCAGATACGGATCGACCGGGAACGACGTCGGGTCGGCGCCGGGCGGCACGACCGCGTATAGTCCTCGGCGCACGCGTATGAGCCGCCCCGCTCGCACATGATGGGCGAGAAGCGCTTCTCCTCCCCTGGGGCCGACACTGCCCCGAAACTCAAGGTGCGCCGTCAAGTCATCCGCAGTGAACACCGGATGGCTACGGAAGAACTCGTCGTGCTTGACTATCGGCATGGTCAGTCGTCCGCTGTCGGCCCGCGCTGGGAGATATCGTCGGTCAAGGCCACTTGGCCAGACGGCCCCTTGAGACCTGACGATGTATCGA
>JAPPDQ010000129.1:0-3214 GCA_028875495.1 Chloroflexota bacterium | reverse complement strand
CGAGAAAACCAGCCTTATGCTACGTATTGTTCGTCTGATCATCAAGCCCACGCCCCGACGAGAAGCAAGCGGCGGGCGACTCGGGGACCGGTGGTACGAACGAGGGTTCGCCCGGCGCTCGTGCCTCTGTCGCTCGCTTCAAGGCGGTTGCAAGCCCCCACCCGGCTTGTTGTCCGTGAGCGCTACCTCGCTGCCTGTCCAACGGATTTGCCCTCCTCGCACCGCTGATGAAGCGCTACGAGGAGGACGTGGAGGTGCTCGTCTGCCACCCCCGGCTGGTGCAGACCGGCCTCGACCTCGTCGACTTCCCGACGATTGTCTGGGCGGAGTCCGAGTTATCGGCCTTCCAATCCACACCAGACGCTGCGGTATTCGTGGGCAGTGAGTTTTCCCTCTGGCCAATGATGATCACGTGACCTTGCTCGCGGTCTAAGAGGTCGCAAACGAGAACCCACCCGCCTCCGGTCGGTTCGTGACGCGGCTCAGCTGCTGGCGGAGCCTCTGGGAACACCGCCACGTGTGACTCCTTCCGAGATCCGCGCGGATGGGCGCGTTCTAGCCTTTACCGCCTGATCGGGAGGCCCAGGAGCCCCAGGACGAGTCCTAGAGAGGGCCCCCGCCCAGTCGACCAACGCTTCTTCGTACATCCTACGAAGGTGCGGTAGCGCCCGGCAATGAGCGTCGGCCTGCGCTCGGTGAGCACGAGCCGGCCCGAGCGACAGGTTGCACTCAGCCATGCCGAGCTCCCGACCCTGGATGCTACCTCCTCACCGCTCTCGACCAACCCTTCCCACTTGGTGGAATGGCGGCTCCGGAATGGCCCGGTAGACATCAATCACCTCGTCGGGGAATTCAAACCGCTCAGTCATCACGTCTACTGCGACTTGCGTGATGAGGGAAGCACCTGCCGCAGCTGCCGAAGGTGGCGCGTTGTTGACAGGTGCTGAGCAGCCCAACTGGGCAGAAGCGAAATCCTCATTCGCAGGGCCTGCGGGTATTAGCGGATAGCGGGTTAGGTCGTCTCGTTGATGGATGGGTGTATCTCCGGGTGTCGCCTGCCGGCGCACGCGAGCGATGAAGCCTCCTCGGTAGAGCGCACCCGTGACCAGTCGCCTCCCACTGTCCTGGGCCACAATGGCTAACGACCTAACCAGAGCCTCGTTGCCTGTGGTGTCCACAACGATGTCGGCGTGCAGTATGCGCTCCTGGATCCCTTTCTTGGTCCGAGGACCCTCAAGGGCTCCTGAAGCCTGGGTCCACGGAGCGTGGTCTGCGATCACGGCTTGGACCGCATGCGCCTTGGGTGCACCTACCATGGAATGACCGGACACGTGCCTCACCACATTGCCCGGTAGCAGTACATCGGGATCGACGATGTCCACGACCCCGACGCCGCTCTCGGCCAGGAGCGTCGCAGTGTGCCCACCAAGCGCTCCAGCCCCGAACACTGCGGCTCTGCACTTGCGCAGCGCCGTTGCGTCAGGCCCCGCACGCAGAATGAGGCTCTGTTCGTCTTTCGGCGCTGCCTGCAAGGCCACAGCCTCGACTTCGTCCGCTGTGCCCACGCACGCCATCACCAATAGGTCGGGCCGGCCGTCCCGTTCCCAGCAGAAGAGGATCACATCCACACCGCCGCTGACAGTTAGGAGATCGGGCTTGCGCCTATTCGCCAATGCTCGCTCCAGCTGCCTGCGCTGCGTTCGTCGCAGGCACGTGGACACCTCGGAGATGTTCCGAGGTGGCGGCGCGTTCAATGACCCGACATGAAACCAGAGTACTCGCAGTTGGTCCGTCGACCGTTTGGGCCCCGGGAAAACGTCCACACGCGGTGGCGTCTGCCCAAAGACGCTGTGACATTCACCCCAGCCACCCTCCGCAATTCCCAGCGCAGGGAGGTCGAAGGTAGCCGCAAGCGGAGTATTCGACCGGAAATTCAGGAAGGCGTCCTGATCCAGCCGATCGTCCTTCCAACCGTTCTTCGCATTCTCACACCACTCCTCGATCCTGGAGAACAGGCCGCTGACAGTCGTCCAGTCGTGATTGAAGTCTCCTTCCCGCCACATGCACACGAGACCATCCAGGGTTGAGTGATTGGTGTTCAGGCCTTGGACGAACAGTGCCGGGGGTTGGAACGGCCAACCGGGAACGACAACCACGTCCATTGTTGTCGCTTCGGTCAGCGATTCGAAACTCGGGTGGATCCTCCCTCGCCATCGTTGAAGGTTGGATTCGGGAACCGGCTGAAAGCCAGCATCCACCAATTCCTCGATGAATCCCTCTAGGGAGTCCAAGTCAAAGTGGTCGTCCGTCGTCATCCCTACCCGAACCCCTGGGCTTCATTGCGCCGGTGCGCGGCCGTGGAACCTATTCCAGATGTCGCTCCCGCGGCGGCACCGGTGCTGGATGAACTACCGCCGCCTCCATCTCCGCTCCCGCCGGACGCGTTCTTGCCGAATCCCTCGCCGAACAGCTCCTGCCAGATCTTGATCGACCTTTCGTTCGACGATTCCGCCTTGGCATTTCTCGCCGTCAGCGCATGGGAGTGAACTCTGATCCTGAAGTTCGTGTACTTCCCCTGATCCCAATGTCGGTTGAAGGTTTCGCCTAGCAACACCGGGTTCCTAATCTCCGGCATATAGGGGTTCTGCTGTAGGTAGTCGTCCATTCTCGTCAGCACCGTAACGAGTGTGTCGGCTACGGTGCTAACGGCTTCAGTCCCCTCATCCGTCAGCCTGATGGTATCCCCTGCGAGGGTGGTGAGCAGGATTGACTTGGCGGTGTAGTTGTTCTTGTGGTCTCGCAGGTACTTGAGGATTCTCACGGCTCGCTTGAGATTGCCGCCTGTTATCCGATTCTTGTCGTTGAACCAATCCCGGTATCCGGTCCCGTCCGTTTCCTCGAACGTGTTGTCGATTCGGTTGCACACGTAGTGTCTGCCCCTGAAGGTCACCCGTGGAACCACGTCCAGATGGAAGTCGCCGGCGTAGTCGATGGTGACGCATCGAGTCTTGAGCCGGAGCTTGTCAGCGTAGTTGTGTTTTTTCTTCAGGGTGCTGTGGATCGCGAGGATGTAGTCTTTGGGCTCCCACTCGAGGTTGGGGTTCATCACGATCTGGATGTCGGCGTCGTACTCGTCGTTGTCGTCAACCGGCTTGATGAGAGTCCTCAGGGCGTATGATCCCTGCGGCTCCATCTTCTGATAGCCGGTCAGGTG
>JAPPDQ010000346.1 GCA_028875495.1 Chloroflexota bacterium | reverse complement strand
CCGTCCATGCGAACCAAGCAGCCCATCAGCGCCTCTTCAACGGCGACCGTCATGGCGACGGATGTCCGTCGGGTCACGCGACTGCCTCGCCGAGGACGGAGCGGATGTGGCTCACCCACTCGACGGCAGGTGGCGCGTCACCCCAACCTGAGATCTGGCGGCTATGCATCGACCAGCCTGACCTCGGAGACGGCTGCGAATTGGTCTGAGAGAAGCGGACGCTAGCCGGCAGATGCACCCAGTGCGGGGGTACCTGAGGCCACGAGCCGACTTCGTCGACGCTCACGCCTGTCTCGACAGGAGTTCCCGCGTACGCGCCATCGATGGGCGTCACGCGGTAGATAACGAGTTCGGCATGGACCTCGGGTTCCACGCCGAGCTCCGTCATGTCGGCAACAAACCGCTGCGCCTCCGGCTGCATCAGGCGACTGACGCCGTCTGCCTGATCGAGACGAACCGGGCGTCCTTGGTGATCTCGACCATCTCGTCGTCGTCGTAGCGCTTCGGCTGGGGGTGCTCCTTGCCTACGAGCTCGCCCAGATCGAAGATGGCCGGGTCCAGCTCAGCCAGCCGCAGCAGGGCCGAGGCTCGCTGGCTGGGGTTGTCAGTCCTGAAGGGTTTCCCGTCGATCGTGAACGGGATCCTCCGCTCGAACGGCTTGATCTTGGATGAATCGGTCAATGGACTCTTCCTTTCCCGGTCTCACTCCATATGTCGTGATCGGCGCCCACAGCGAAAATCGGCCGCCGGGCTTTCACCCGGGAAGCCGTCTGCGACATTAGCTGGAGATGACGTCAACTCAGCCAGCATTCGACCCTGATCACCCGCTGCTCGCGAACCGGGAGATCCTTGAGAAGATCACCGACGTGATGTACGCCGTGATTCAACGGACTCTCTTCCCGCGGGAGGCTCCGCGGAGGCGTCGCAGGGCGGATGACGTGGATGATGACGGCGGTCGAGAACGGATCCTCGATGGGACCGGCGTAAGCGCGGACGATGTTCTCTCCAACGCTCTACTCGAGCTACTGGGATACCGGCCGGAGCAGCTCCAGCAGAGCTGGGAAGGCTTGGCCACAACGATCGCTCGAAGAAGGGCAATCGACGCAGTGAGGGCTTCTCGGGCGGGGCTTCGAGGCACCGACCACCGTTCCTCTCTGGAGCTAGTATCCGGTGACGCCGAGCGTAAGGGTCCCGACGGGGCGACCGAACCGCCCCTCCTCGAAATGGTCCCGTCGACGTGGGGCGATCCCGAGGCCGAGTACCTCGCAACAGAGAAGACGCTCGAACTACGCGACCTCGCCCGCGCAATCCTCTCCGACAGGGAGCGCGAAGTTCTCTTCTTGATCCACTACCGCGGCGTCAGCCGTCGCGAGGTCGGCGCGCGACTCGGCTTGACCGGCCAGCGGATTGGGCAGATCCACAACGCCGCGTGCCGCCGCCTTGAGGCCCACATGAACTATCCCCACGACATGGATCGACCAAGCGAAAGGGGGACCAATGAACTCGAACGCTGAGATCCTGGATCACTTCCGAGACGAGTACCTGTCCTATTTGGAGGGTGACCGAGACCAGCCGCCTGCGCTCGACGATCTCCCAGACGCGGTTCGCCGCACGGCAGCGGCGTTCATCGAATCAATCACGGCTGCGCGTGGTGTCGACCCCTATGCGTCCCGGCCGTCGATTGAGCAACTGCTGGCAGCTCACGGCAGCGCCAGCGAGACTGTCGGAGGATTCGGCGAGGCGCTCCAAACCCACCTTCGCTCTGCCATCGACCCCTATGCGGCTGTCACACCCGATGTGGCGGCCGGGGCATTGGGACTCGATTCGGACCTCATGATCGATGCCCGAGGCATGCGCCTCCGCATGGTGAGAGAAAGCTCTTCCGAGCGTCTCGACTCCGCCCTGCCGGTCCAGGCCGATGGCATTGCGGCAGTGTTTGGTACCTTCCGTGACACGGACGCCGTGCTCTACGTCACATCCGGTCCAGAGCCACTCGGAGTCGTGGTAGACCGTGAGGACGTCTGCCCAGCCATTGAGACCCCTTCGGGCGAGCACCGCGATCCACGTCTGCGGCGCCCGATCGCTGACGCTAGGTCGGCTTGTGCAACGTGGTTGCGGAGCATCATTCCGGAGTTCGAGCCCCTGAGCATCGGCCACATCGAACCCACACGCGTTCCCGACTCAGTCCTGAACCCTTTCCTCCTGGCGGCCAAGGCTGTGGGCGAAGTATCCGAGGCTGGTTCTCGCGCGAGGATCGAGGCTAAGCGCTCCACGTGGGAGGCCTTTGGCAACCAAGAATCCCAACTCCTAGCATCACTCATTGAAGAGGTTCAGTCTGGACGACTAAGCGCGGAGCGCTACGAAGCGCGCCTGGAAGAGATTGTTGAAGCAGCCGCATGATCCGTCGGCTTCACCTCCGCAACTGGCGATCGTACGAGGATCTCGATCTATCCCTTGGGCCTGGCACGACCTTCGTGGTAGCCCCCAATGGAGTGGGAAAGACATCCCTCGTCTGCGGCATCGCGTGGGCGGTGTTCGGACCGCAGAGCGACATCAATCCCAAGAACTCGATCCGGGCTGGCGCCGGCAGCGCCGAAGTCCAGGTGCAGGTGGACCTCCCCGACGGGCGCCAACTCACCATCGACCGGACTGTTAAGCGACGCGGCGTCCCTACGGCGACCTACACCATCGACGGCGCGAGCCTGACCGAGGCAGTCGGCCTCGCTCAATTGGAACAGGCGCTCGGAGTAGACCTAGCTGTGGCAGGACGGCTGTCCACGATGCTAGGCGGAGCTCACCTTGCCGCACACGACGCCCTCGACCTGGAGAGCCACCTGCACCATGCCTTCGGCGTCTCACACCTCCTCCGCACAGCCGAAGCAGCCGAATCCGTGGCCAAGCGGGCCGAAAGGGCCCGGAGTCAGCTTCGGTCAACGACCAGACAGCGGCTGGACAGCCGCGTCGCCGTGGAAACCGAGATAGCCGAAACCGAAGCTGAACTCGCTCGGCTCACAGCGCGCGGAGAGGAACTTGAGCAACTCCGCCGCGCGGCAGCGGCGCAGCGTGACCTAGTAGAGCGCCACCTCGCAATCGCCGACGAATTGGAGCGATACGCACGACGCAGAGCCGAGCTCATCGCTGAAGCCGAGAATCTGCTTGGCCGTCCGGTAGCGGCCGACGACGAGTCGGTCACGTCGGATCTGCGCACCGAACTCGCAAGGGCGAATCGCGCCGCCAGCGACGCAACCGAAGGCGCCGTCACCGTACGTTCAGCGATCTCCGCGGCAAGCGAGGCGATTGACCTGCTGAGGCGAGACAGCGCCATCTGCCCCACCTGTATGCGCGAGCTCCCAGCCGATCAACGTCGCTCAGCCCTCGATGCCCACAGCACTCACATCAGTGCTGCGCAGGAGGAACTCGGACGTCCCGAGAGAGTGCGCGAAACTGAACAGGCGCAGGCACCGGCGGTCGCCGGCTTGCTAGCCCGTGTCGAGGCATTAGAGCCTCCCCGTCTCGCCGCCGAGAACCCCACGATCCCCTCTCGAGCTGAGGCCGAGGCGTCATATGAGCAGGCGCTCGCTGCCCTTGACGCACACAACCAGGAACTCGGCGGGGCGAGGTCAAGGCTGCAGTCGCTCCATGCGCAGATCTCATCCGACGACGAGACCCGTCGCGAGGAGGAGGAGCTCCGGACGGCGTATCGGCGCGAGGCCGCCGCACTGGCCGGCGCACAGGCTTTGCGGGAAGCCGCGGACCGAGTCATTGGGTCACGCATCGAACCGATCGCACGAGAGGTGAGGGGGCGCTGGAAGCACCTCTTCACCAACAATGGCCTGACATTCAAGGCTGACGGGTCGATCACACGTGTGCGGCACGGCGAAGAGCTGGAGTGGGACACCCTCAGCGGAGGTGAACGCACCTGGGCGAGGATCATCACGCACCTGCTGGTGATGGCGACGACCACATCTCTTCCTTGCGCCTGGTTCGACGAGCCCCTCGAGCACCTTGATCCTCAGTATCGGCAGGCAGTTGCAGCGACGCTAGCCACGGCCACCCGGGGAGGCTCCCCCCGCCAACTCCTGGTCACTACCTACGAGCACGCGATAGCGCGGCAGCTGGCTGAGGGCACCGACGATGCTGCAATCATCGCGATACGGGAGTCTGGCGGCTGAGGATCCATTCCTGCGGGTGCAACGAGAAGATCACGCTCGCTCACGTAGCAGCTGGTCTCCTCATCCGCGACTCCCAGTGGGTGCCCGGGTGACAGGAGCCTGCCTGCTTGTTCGGCGCCTATGAGCCCGTCAGGACCACGGCGTGCAACCCCCAGCCTTCTCTTGTGGTCGTGCGCGCGGTGGTCAGTTCGTCATGCCGGGTCGTTGACCATCATCCACACGATCTTGTCGTACCAGGCCTCGTACTTGAAGAAGATCAGATTGAAAGGGGAATTATATCGCTGTTTCCCCAACGAGATAGGGTGAAGTGAGGAGGATGCGACTGGCCGCACCCTACGTACATGGTCTGACGCTCGTACGTAGAGCAAAGTCAAGGCGACCAGCCGCAAGCATCATGTGCTTAGAAGACTTGAGCCCGTTCAGCATCGGTTATCCTCCTTTCAACTACGGTTCTCTCGATCATCATC
>JAPPDQ010000291.1 GCA_028875495.1 Chloroflexota bacterium | reverse complement strand
ACGCCATTGAAGAGCACATTGCGGACGTGTACGACGGGCACGAGCAATTCATCAAAAGCCGTGTCGCCATCATAGGAACGCCGGACTTACCCTTGCCTGAGGGGACAGGAGAAGGCATCTACGTCTCGCGCGGTTATCTCCAGCACCTCTCGAACCTGCCGTCGCACGTGAGGTTCGTCGAAGGGGAGATGGCTTCCGGCACGATCGACAGCGGCACGTTCGGAGCGGTTATCGAGGCCGTGGTTTCGTCGGAAATGGCTGAACGCTTCGAGCTGAAAGTTGACGACGAGGTCATTCTCGCCGCCGATCTCCTGGCTCAGAGAGTGGTATCGACGGCTACGGACGAGGGTGAGGAGGACGACGAACTCGCGGAGCTTCTCGATTCGACGCCGGCTCCGATACCGGTCGGGCCACCGGGCATCGGCATCGTCATCACCGGCATCTTCGAGCCGCTGGACCCGGAAGCCCGTGTGTGGGGCTCGAACGGCGAGGCGCTCAATCCTCCCGTCATCGAAACTCCCGCGCCGTACTTGACGGTGCAGAGACCCGGGGAAACTCCCCTAGCCCTCTTCGCCGACGAGACGGCCATGCGTGTCGCCCTGCAGGATCTCGTCGCGGAGACGACCTTCCTCGGACAGGAGACGTACGTCAGGGGCGTGCCGATGCTGGTCAGCACGCCGAACAATAATCTTCCGGTAAGTACAGGTCAGGGCATCATCGCGCGCCTGGGATTCCTCGTGTCGCTCTCGAATTTCGAGGACAACATCGTTTTCGAGCAGGGCGGAACGGCGAGCACGGAGATCACGCAAGGCCCGCGCGGCCCCATGATCGACGCGATCGTTCACCGCGGGGTGTCCCTGCGGACGCAGACCGAGATCGGGGACGAATTCTATTTCTCACCGGAACTTGGTGAGCGCGAAATCATCACGGTGCGGGTAGTGGGCTATTACGAAGAGGACGACAAGAACTCGCCGTACTGGCGCTCCACCGGCGCGCTGCTGAGCCTCGATCCTCAACGGCAGGACACGCCGTTCCTGGTCCTATCGGAAAATTCCCTTTCAAATATTCCGATCATCGTCGCGCCGGAGGTTATGGCACAGCTTCTCTCGGAGACCTACCCCGGCGCAGTGGTAAGCCCTCAATGGGTGGTCAAGATCGACCCGGAGCGGCTCAAAGAGTGGTCGGCGGCAGAGGCCAGAGAGCGATTCAGCGCCTTCTCCGACGCGATTACCTCCGAGCTTCCGGACGCCGACGCGACCACGGAGTTCGTGGAGAACCTGACGGAGTCGGGACAGCTACGCAACTTCTACGCCAAGATACCGATGCTGCTGTTGCTCACGGTGATTCTGCTGACCGTTCTGTTCTTCCTCGGCATCCTCGTTTCGTATTTGACACAGAGCAGGGAAGGCGACGCGTCGCTGCTCAAGACCCTCGGGGCGACTCTCACGCAATTGACCCGGATATATATGACCGAAGGTCTGGTGATGGTCGCGATAGCCGTGATCGTGACCCCGTTCCTGGCCTATGGCATGGTCGCCGTTTCGGGAGTGCTGCCCTTCTTCGAGGAGATGAACCAGGGCAATCTCATGCCGATACGCCTCGCCGCCACTCCCTTCATCATCTCGCTGGGGGTAGGGTTGCTCTGCCTTGCGATTTTCGTCGTGCCCAACGTGCTCAGCGCACAGGGAGGCGTGCTCCTACGCCGGCTCCAGACATCACGTCCGCTTGGACTCCCCTTCCTGCAGCGATTCAATCTAGACATCGGCATCCTCGTTTTCGGGGGCCTGATCTACTGGGAGCTTCAGAAGCGCGGACAGTTCGTGTACAGCGGCTACTTCGAGGAGACCGAGGTGAATGAAGTACTCCTCGTGGCGCCCGTTCTCTTCCTGATCGTCGTGACGCTGGTGTTCATGCGGTTCTTCCCGATGATGGTCCGGTATATCAGCGGCGAGTCGAGCCGCATCGTGGACCTGCTGGTGGCGGCGTCGGTCGTCGCATCCGTCGTTGGGGTTTACTGGCGCGAACGCGGGAATGAGACACTTGACTGGCTGCTGCCGGGAGTATTGGCGGTGGCGGTCCTCATCGCCTTCTGGGCGACGAAACGCTACTGGCATGACAGAAAGCGCAGATACGTTGGCCTCGCCGTTCAGGCACTGCTCGTTGCGGGGTTTGTTGCCCTAAGGCCTCCGGTAACCGGCGATCTGCTGACCGTCCCGACATGGGGACTCATTGCCGTAGTGCCCGCTCAACTACTGTTCGTCCTATTCACCGGGTTGAGTCGCGTGACGCCAGTGTGGCTGGAGATCGGTCTGCTCCACATGTCGCGCAACCCGCTCCAATACACGTGGCTCATCCTGCTGCTCGTCCTCGCGACCGGTCTCGGCATCCTGGCGACAACGGTCGGCGGCACGCTGGAACGCAGCCAGATCGAGCGCGTACTCTTCGAGGAAGGGGCCGATCTGCGGGTCACCGCCTCTCTGCTCGCCCAGGGCGGCGTGCAGGAAGTTCATCGCAAGTCGCAGGAGCTTGAGGACGTCGAGAACGTGGTACGAGGGCTCCGAGAACGCGGTACGGCCGGGGGGGCCACCGCGGAGGTACTCGCCGTGGACACGTCGGGCTTCGCCGATGTGGCGTGGTACCGCGACGACTTTTCGGACAGCACCCTGCCACAACTGATGGACCGGCTCAACCCCGATGCGCCGACGGGAAGGATACCTCTGCCCGACGACACGAACGGCATTGGGCTGTGGGTAAAGCCCGATCCGTTCATTCCAGGACTCGACCTGTACGCTCAAATAGAGAACGAGCGAGGTGAGTTGCAGACGGTCATATTCAACGCGATTCGCACGGAAGACTGGCAGTTCGTGATCGGCAATATTCCCGACCACGTCAAACCGCCGTTCTCGCTTGTCTCGATCCACATGTTCGAGCCGGGCGGCGATCCTAACGCAGGTCTTGACGCCTCTCCCGTGACGCCGGGCACGCTCTACATCGACGACATCATCGCCACGGTGGGCTTTGAGAACGAAGAGCTGGTTCTCGACGACTTCGAGGGGGCCGATCTCAAGTGGGAGGCGATCCTGACGTCGGCGGCATCGACCGAGGTGGTCGAGTTCTCCGCGAACGAGGTGCGAAACGGCTCGAAGGCAATAGCCTACACGTTCAGCGGGCAGACCACACAGGGGCTGCGAGGTTTCTACCCGACATCCGTTCCGGGTCCTCTGCCCGTGGTGATAGACTCGTCTCTCGTTCGTCCCGACCGGCAGGAGGGGAGCACCTTCATCGCCCTGGTGGGCCTGCGCTGGCTCCGCATGAGGGTGGTGGAAGTGGTCGACTTTTTCCCCACACACGATCCGAGCCAAGGCGGGCTGATTCTGACCGACTTGTACAGCCTGCTGGACCGCGCCAACGTGCTCCTCAATCACCATCGAATACGAGCACTGGACCTGTACTACGATCTCAAGCCGGGCTCGCACGAGCGAGTCGGGGAGGCCGTGGTTGAGATACTCGGCCCACAGGGTGGATCCGTCCGCGACGGGCAGGGACGTCTCGAAAGTCTGCAGATCAATCCCTTCGTCGCGGCGGGCTGGCAGCCGATGACTATACTCTCTCCGGCCATAGCGGTCTTTGCCGCCGCCGTCGGATATGTCACGTATCTCCTGCTCTTCGCCAAGAAGAGCGCAGTCGAGATCGGTTCATTGCGGACTCTGGGTCTCACCAGAGGCCAACTGCTCAGGCTTCTGGGCTTCGAGCATCTGGCGGTGGCCGCGATCGGTCTCGGTCTCGGTACTTGGGCGGGATTCCAGATGAGCCGTCTCACGGTCTCGCCATTAGCGATTACCGAGACCGGACTTCCGGTCACGCCGCCCTTCATCCTTTCGACCGACTGGCTCATCATGGGGACCACCTACATCGCGCTGGGTCTCCTGTTCGTCGCCGCACTCGTTCTGCTCAACAGGGGAGTGGGCCAGCTTGACCTGCGGGCAATATCACGTTTCGGCGAGTAGTTCGTATGCAGCAGACGTTGAAAGAAGCACATCTCATCCGGCGGCACAAGACCGGCGATGTCGTATCGTCCAGTCCGACTGTGGCTGACGGGATGGTAATCGTCGGTTCGGAGGACGGCAGTCTGCTGGCGCTGGACGCCGAGCTCGGAGAGCAGCGCTGGTCGTTCGATTCCGGCGATAAGGTCTATTCATCGCCGCGTGTTGCCGAGGGAGTCGTGTACGTGGGCTCGTGGAACGGGTATGTCTATGCCCTTACGACATCGTCGGGCGAAGTGGTCTGGCGCAGCCGGCTCGGAGAGGGTGTATTTTCATCACCCGCGGTCGTCAACGGAACGCTTTACGTGGGATCCACCGATAATCACGTCTACGCGCTCGACGCCGCGACGGGCGAAACCGTCTGGCGCTCGGGGACGGAAGACTGGATTATGTCGTCTCCTCGCGTGGAGGACGGCGTGGTGTACGTGGGATCGAATGATGGACACCTGTACACACTGGACGCCGGGATGGGGGCCATCATGTGGCGCGCCAAGACGGACAACGTTGTGTTTTCCTCACCTGCTGTGGGAGACGGCATCGTGTACTTTGGCTCCTGGGACGACCATGTGTACGCCGTTGATGCAAACACCGGCGTGGAG
>JAPPDQ010000091.1 GCA_028875495.1 Chloroflexota bacterium | reverse complement strand
CCACTTCTCCACCGAGGCGTCGTTTGCCGGCCCGCAAAAGATCGAACTATACGGTTCCAAGGGCGCGCTCATCTACACGCTCTTCAGCGACGAAATTCATGGCGCGACCGCGGGCATGTCCTCCATCCAGCCTCTCGAACCGCTACCCGACGAGATACGCCTCCAGACCACCGACGCCGAGTTCATCCAGGCCATCCGCGAGGGAACGCCCGTCCATCCGTCCTTTGACGAGGGCGTCCAGTACATGGAGTTCTGCGAGGCGGTGGGACAGTCCGTCATGTTCGATAGGGTCGTCGATCTCTCCCCGGAGCCTCTCATGGCCACGTGGGGCAGGACACTGTAGAAGAACTTTTGGACCGGCAGCGTGTGCGCAGTCGCAGAATTGGCGCGCGGTCGACCGGTCGAGGAGATTCGCGGAGCCCTTACGGCAGGTTGGAAAAGGACTGAGTTCGTGCGGATGGCAAATGCAGTCACGATAACCAAGAGGAATTCAAGAATGTTACAGCTCCTAGGGACGAGAACGGCAGTGCTTGAGGATGTCACAATGGTTATAAGGTCGGGAGCAACATGGATGGTGGTGATTCTGCTGGCTGGAATCATTGCTGCATGCGGTTCTGATTCCACACCCTCGACGCCGTCGACGCCGAGCGCTGTTGGGCCTCTGAAAATCGGTCTGCTGCTGAACTTCAGCGACGGACCAGCCGGAAGGGCTGACGACCGGCGGAAAGCCTTTGAACTGGCGATCAAGCACGTCAACGATGCAGGAGGCGTGTTTGGGAAGCCGGTCGAAGTGGTCGTGGGAGATTCGACCTTAGACCCTGAGATCGCCGCCGAGGAAGCTCGACGGATGATCGAGGACGAGGGTGTTCATGCCATTGTTGGTCCCAGTTCGAGCGCAAATACGCTGGTTGTTGTCGAGAAGGTGACCGGCCCAGCCGGCATTCCAACCATTAGCCCTTCAGCTACCTCGCCAAAGCTGACCACGCTTGCAGACAACGATTTCCTCTTCCGCACCGCGCTGTCGGACACCTCCCAGGGCCCGGTCCTGGCGCGTGTTACCCGCGAGCAGGGGTTCACCAATGTCGGCTTGGTCTATCGAGATGATGCTTGGGGACAGGGCCTCTTCGAGTCATTCCAACAAGCTTGGACAGGCCCCATTGAGTCCGTGGCGGTCACGCCCGATCAATTCACCTACCTTCCCCAACTGCAGCAGACGGCGAGCGCGGGCGCTCATGCTCTTGTTGTAATCACCTTCGAGGCGGAAGCTGAGACGATAATCCGAGAGGCGATTGAGAATAACGTATATGACAAGTTCGTCTTCGGCGATGCTTCGAAGAGCCCCGATCTGGTCAAAGCGATTGGAGGCGACCACCTTGGCGGTATGTATGGCACGGCAGGGGCATCTGCGCCCGATAGCCCGTCCTATGATGCGTGGGCTGATGCATACATCGGAGAATACGGCGAGTTGCCAACCTTCGCTTATGCCGTCGAGACGTATGATGCAACCATAGCACTCGCCCTTGCCGCCCAAGCTGCTCAGGATATCGACGGCAGCGCCATACGAGACCGGTTACGGGCCATTGGGAGCGCGCCGGGAGAGGTTGTGCTTGCTGGCCCGGAAGGTATTGCTTCTGCCCTTCGTATTCTCTCGGAAGCCGGAGAAATCGACTATGAAGGCGCTTCAGCTACCTTGGACTGGGACGATAACGGCGATCTGCGCCGTGGTCATATAGGCATCTGGCGCTTCAAGGAAGATGAGACAATCGAAGAGTTGGAGGCCGTTCCCTTCGAGTATTAGTGGTTGCGACCTGCCCTAACGAATCATGAGTCGGATCCGAGAAACACCGGCTGCACCCACGCCTTGTCGTCACCGGACGACAGCACGGTCGCCCGCACATAGCCCTCGTCTCCCTCGAAGATGTATCGGGGCCGCAGGCCGTCCTGCTCCGACAGGACTCGACCGTGCCTGCCGACAAATTTCGTGAGGAACGACTCTCCCGGTCTCTCGCGTATCTCGATGGACAACTCCGAGAGTGTTGGGGTCACGTCCAGCAACTCGACCCCGTTCGACGCATAGAATTCCCCTTGTCTCAGAGCGGCAAGTATCGTTTCTTCGGTTAGTGAATCAACGCGCACACAGACCCATGCTCGTCCGGGATTCGCGCGATCCGGCCGAAACTCGTCATACGTATGGGCGTCGTCCGTGGCGAGGCCGTAGAGACGCTGACCGCCACTAAGCACACCGTCCCATATCTCTTCGCTGCTCGGTCTGCCGTTCCCACCTTCGTTATTCTTCCCCGGCCCTCCGCCGTTGAACACTTCGATGAAGCTCGCGCCGCTCGTTTGCAGGGCGTGCTCATGAGTGAAGCTGTCCCGGTCGTTTGGATGGTTCAACGAAGCCACCCCGCCGGCTGCGAGAATGCCGTCGATGCTGGCCTGCATCGTTGGGACCTTTTCATCCAGATCGATGAACTCCACCGACCTCGTTATGCCGAAGCCATTGACGTGGATCGGCCCATTTCCGCTTGGCATATGCTTGCCGACCTCCTCGCCCCTCACCATCACCAACTCGTTGGTCTCGTACTCGGTGAGCTCATTGTGGTCAGTGATGGCCAGCCAGTCGTAGCCGTGATCCTTGTACCAGCGGACGACATTTTCCGGCGAGGCCGGTCCGGTCGAACCGAGCAGGGAAGTATGCGTGTGAAGGTTGCCCTTATACCAGAGGTTGTCCATCAGTGCTTGGGCCTAAAGATGCCGAATGAGCTTGTGTACGAGTGGAGAAACGTCGATCCTCCCACGGGGCCGATTTCGCCATTACAGAAAAAGCCTGTCAACGGCATCGGGCTAACCTTATCGCGGAACATCTGCGTGTCGTGGTCGGGTTGGCCATAAAGATATTCGCCGCGACCGAGACAGGAGAACAGCAACGCCCCCGTCTCCTCGTAGATCGGACCGCGTGCCGAGTAGGTCGTCAGCATGTGATCAAGGTCATGTGCCGATGTCGCGGCGTCACGGACGTGGAACTGCACCGTCTGTCCTTCCCTCAGAACCTCCGAGACCGATAACGCGCCTGTGGCGTGATCGCCTCCGACGATGTTGCGGACGAGGAAATCACCAAGTTGCGGAGTATCGTTCATCGCGTCCATCGCGATGCCCAGAAACACCGCTTGTTGAGCAAGCCGCTGGTCACTGGCGGTCAGACCGCTGTAGGTCCGTTGCAGGACCTCAATTGGTTTCTCGTCATCGAGGCCGGTCAAAAGGTTCCGATTGACGGAAGTCACCTGCATCGGCCGCCCTATCGGACGGCAGCCCTGGGCGACGATCGTATCGACGGTTACGTTCCCACTGAGCGCCACGCCAACCGCCCCTGAACGATAGACCTCGTCGTCTAGAAACAGCGCGTTCCCGCCCGGTCGCTGCCCTCCGCTCGCCATTCCTCCAATTTTCGAGCTTGACGGGTATGCGAAGTCCAGTCCCATCACAAACTGTTCGGGGTCGAACGAGAAGGGATCGACGAGCAATACGAAATGAGCTTCATCGTGACTCTGAGCGTGAACCAATTCCTTCCAACGATCGGGCGGGGCATCGGCATCGGGCAAATCCGATGTCTCGGCCCGGAACGGAGCTACATTCACATCAGGCAGGTGTGCAGCGGCTATTGCCATGCCAGGTCTGTGCTCGACCTCTTGCCCCGCCCCGATGACCCCACCTGCCGAACAGCCTACAAGCGCCCCGTGGGGGAATTCTTTGCGAACTAACTCCGGTACTCGGTCGAATCCGGACGCATGATGTTGAGAGACGAACACCACCACCAGATCGGTGTCCACGTGTCCCATCTCATCGCGCATTGCCTGCCCGCACTCGACAATTGCCGAGTCCAGAGACGACTTCTCCGAGACTGCCGAACACCAACGCATAGAAGACTACCTCGTTAGTCCCACGGCTCGCCGTCGTCGCCGAGCGAAAACCCCAGCCCTTTAATGCCGTCCTCCAGCGTAGGCTGCCAGTCCCTTATCGGCATCGACACGGGCGCGACGATCTCGATGCTGCCGTCCTCATTCGCCGTCACAGACCCGTCACCCGCCTTCTCCAACGGAACGCTGATCGTCTCGCGGTCGATCTCGAATCGGTCGGTGACCTCGTAGATCGCCATCATGTCTTCCATTCCGATGATCTCACCGGTCATCGCTCCTCCGCACGTCGCCACGGAACATGGACGGGTAGGGTATGTCATCGTGGACGGCCATGCAAACCCTGCCGCTCCGCACACGCCGAAACCGAGGATGGTCGCCGGTTCGTATTTAATTACAAGGAATACCCAGGAAAACCCGGCCGAGGAGGTACTCGCCGAATTGCCTAAAAGCGAATGAGAGACGATATTCGCGCGTTTCTAGCCCTCCGGCTCCCGGACGACGTGACTGCCGTTTTGGGTCATCTCACCGACCAGATGGCTCAGGCAAGGGTTGGCGGACTCAAGCCCGTCAGACCCGAAAACATGCATCTCACTCTGAAGTTCTTCGGCAACATAAACGCCCGGCAAGTTGAATCGATAGTCGATACCGTCACGCACACCGTCAAATCGATTCGCCCGTTCACGCTGCGGCTGGGAAACGTCGGTGCGTATCCCAACAACAGGAGCCCTC
>JAPPDQ010000087.1 GCA_028875495.1 Chloroflexota bacterium | reverse complement strand
TGACCACGGGGACCCCTCTCGTGTTGCGCGACGTGTCCGGGCGAATCTCGTAGGTTTTCAGCGGCAGCACTCGCCCCCGGCTCGTGAAGAACAGCAGCATGTCATGCGTATCGACCACCAGAATATGCCGCACTGGATCATTGTCTCGCGTGTTCATCCCGGATACGCCCTTGCCGCCCCTGTGCTGGTTCCGGAACGTTGCGGCGGGTATACGCTTGATGTACCCGCCCTTGCTGAACGTGATGACCACCTGCTCGTGAGGCTCGATGTCGTCACGGTTGATGTCGATCGAGGCGTCGCTGATCTGCGTCAGCCGCTCCCCGTCGATCTTCTTCTTGAGCGCCCGGGTCTCCTTCTTGATCTCCAGATCAACCTTCCGCGGGTCTCCCAGAAGCTCTTCCAGTCTGCTGATCGTCTCCTGGATCTCGCGGTACTCGTTCTCGATCTTCTCGCGCTCCAGTGCCGCCAGGCGCCGCAGCTGCATGTCGAGGATGGCCTGCGCCTGCTTCTCGTCCAGGGCGAAACGGTTCATCAGCCCCGTCCGCGCCGCCTCCACGTCAGCCGCATTGCGGATCAGTTCGATAACCGCGTCCAGGTTCTCTAACGCGATCCTCAGTCCTTCGAGGATATGCGCCCGCGCCTTGGCCTTCCTCAGCTCGAACTCCGTCCGGCGACGGACGACCTCGCGTCGGAAATCGACGTAGTTCTGTAGGGCCGACCTGAGCGTCAGGAGCTCAGGCTTGCCGTTCACGAGCGCCATCATGTTGGCGGAGAACGACTTCTGCATCTCCGTGAGCTTGTACAGGTTGTTGAGGATCACCATCCCCTGCGCGCCGTTGCGAAGCTCCATGACGATGCGCATTCCGCGCCGGTCGGACTCGTCCCGAATCTCGGTGATGCCGTCCAGCCGCTTGTTCTTGACGTGCGCGGCGATCTTCTCGATCAGCCCGGCCTTGTTGACCTGATAGGGCAGCTCGGTGACGACGATCTGCATCCGGTTCGAGCGCTTCATCGGCTCGATCTCGGCCACCGCGCGCATGATGATTTGCCCACGCCCCGTCGTATAGGCGTTCTTGATGCCCTCCCGCCCCATTATCGTTGCAGCAGTCGGGAAGTCGGGTCCGGGCACGAACTGCATCAACTCTTCATCCGTCGCCGTCGGATGGTCGATCAGATGGATGATCCCGTCGCAGACCTCCACGGGATTGTGAGGAGGGATATTGGTCGCCATCCCGACGGCGATACCCGCCGCTCCATTGACCAGTAGGTTCGGCAGCCGCGCCGGAAGCACCACAGGCTCCTGCAGCGACCCGTCGAAGTTGTCCACGAAATCGACCGTCTCTTGGTCGAGGTTCGCCAGCATCTCCTCTGCCGCTGAACTGAGGCGTCCCTCCGTGTACCGCATCGCCGCTGGGGGGTCGTTGTCGACACTGCCGAAGTTGCCCTGCCCGTCGATCAGCGGCACTCGCAGCGAGAATCCCTGCGCGAGTCGCACCATCGCGTCATACACCGCCCCCTCGCCGTGCGGGTGATACTTGCCCAGCACGTCACCAACGAGCCTTGCGCTCTTGCGGTATGATGAGTTCGGACGCATCCCCATCTCGTGCGCCGCGTACAGAATACGCCGCTGGACCGGCTTGAGGCCGTCACGGACATCCGGTAGGGCCCGACCCACGATGACCGTCATCGCGTACGTCAGGTACGAGCTCCGCATCTCCTCTTCGAGGCCGTGCGGGCGGATATGTCCAAACTGGGTCTTCGATACCATGTAGGGCTCCTGTCTGACCGGCCATAGTGGGGGCGACGCTGGTCGAGAATGCCTTTCGCAGAGCGCTCAGGTGTTCTTGAAAAACGTATAGACAGTATACCATATTTCGCTTGTTTTCGTATTGTGCATCGTAGCTGCGAAGGTCGATGCCAAATCGTATACTGAGGCATGGTTGATTCGAGCGGATCGAGCGGCTTTTCTAGCCAGGGAGGCACACCATGGCGAAACGACAGGGCGGAGGCAATTACCTATTCGAGTCTGTCGACAACTGGTGCAAAATCGACATCCCCGGTGTCGTCTCTGATGTCGCCACCGACTCGAACGACAACGTCTACCTCGCCGTCCGTACGGCTCAGGCATTCGATGCCAACACTGGAGCCATCCTCGCCTTCGACCGCGACGGCAACCACCTCAACACCTTCGGCGAGGACAAGCTCCGCACGCCGCACGGCCTGTGGATCACTCCTGACGATACTATCTACCTCGCGGACACCTTCGACCACTGCATCCGTACGTACTCGCCCAACGGCGACCCCGGCATGGTTCTGGGAGTCCCCGGCGAGCCTGGTCCCGCGGGCTCCCCGTTCAACAGGCCGACACTGGCCGTAACCTCTCCCGTCTCCGACGACCTGTTCGTCTCAGACGGCTACCGCCAGAACCGAGCTCATCGCTTCAGTCCTACTGGCGCCGACACGGAAGCCGCATCCCCATACGCACACCTTAAGCGCGGCTGGGAGAACTCCGGGTGGGAGCTCACCGCCTCTTGGGGCGGTGGCGATCTCAACTACCATGACGACTTGAGCTGGGGCTCAACCGAGAAACACGGCACCGGCCCGGGCGAGTTCCTCCTGCCGCACGGCATAGCCGTCGACAACGAGGATCGCGCCTACGTCATGGATCGCTCGAACGACCGCATCCAGATATTCGATCGCGACGGAAACTACCTCACCGAGTGGAGCACGCCGAGCCCCAACCAGGGAGTCTTCGACACCGACGGCTTCATGCACGTGCCCGGCGACGGACGCATGTACATCCTGGCCCCCGACGGCAGCGAGGTCGCCGTTTGGGGAGAGCGGGGCCACGAACCTTGGCAGTTCATCGGCGGTTCCCACGGCCTCTGGATCGACTCGCGCGGCGACATCTACGTCGCTCAGGTCGGCATCCCAAACGCCATCAACAAGTTCGCCCGAATATAGAACGATGGGCGAATCAGCCGTAACTTTTCACACTTCGTGAGAGCGCTCAACACACAGCCACCGCCATACCCGCGAAGGCAGACCTTTGCATAACCCCTGATAGGAGCCTTGAAATCCCTTCCCCCTCGATGGGGGAAGGTTAGGATGGGGGTGAAATTCGCCGCGCTAAGTCAATATCTGGAGGATACGCAATGGCCTCCGAAAGCGGGTATCCACAGGGGGAAGGGTGGTTCATGTCACCAAGACTGAACAGTTGCGCCAGCAGCTCCTGCGGCTGCTGTCCGTCTCCCAACTTTACAATAACGCGGGAAATGCCACAAAATGCCACACCATGCCACAAATTCGGGAGTTTTCTCCGCCCGGTAGCCGCTCGCCGTCCCACATCTAAACCCCTCACAATAGCCCATCAACTCCACTCATGATGCGGGCTTTCCACCCGGTCCAATCGACTGCTCTGATACGGTCCTTATCCACGTTTGACCCTTCTCGTTGATTCAAGTACCGTTGACCCATGACTAAGTCCTACGCCATGGCCCTCGACCTAAAGGACGACGCGGCCCTCATCGAGCGTTACATCGAGCATCACCGGGCCGTCTGGCCGGAGGCGCTCGACAGCCTGAAGCGTCTCGGCATCGAGAAGATGAAGATCTTCCTGCTGGGCCGCCGGCTGTTCATGTACGTCGAAGTCCCCGACGATTTCGACTTCCCCACGGACTTGGCGAGATACACAGAAGAGCCGCGGGCGCGAGAGTGGGACGAGTTCATGCGAGGCTTCCAGGAAAAAGTTCCCGGCGCGATGCCCGACGAGTGGTGGGCGCAGATGGAGCAGGTGTGGGACCTGTACGACTGGCCGAGGGATGAATAGGGCAGGGCGAGCAAATGAGAACCGTTCGTGGTGAGCCTGTCGAACCATGAACGACCTTGGACAAGCTCATAGCCTGCGATTAAGACGCAAGGGCAGGGGAGTGCACAGTGAATGATTCGGTCCCGACGGTAGACAGTCACCAGCACTTTTGGGACATCGACCGTCTCGAATACCCGTGGATGCCCGAGGGCGACAACGTCCTGAGGCGCAGCTACCTCCCCGAGGACTTGGCTCCGCACCTAGAGCGGACGGGCATATCCAAGACCGTCGTCGTGCAGGCGCAGATGACCATGGCCGAGGCCGACCTCCTGTTCGACCTAGCCGCTGGCGCGGAGTCCATAGCGGGTGTGGTCGCGTGGGTCGATCTGACGGACGAGAACGTGGGCGCGACCCTAGACAGACTGCAGAAAAATCCAAAGTTCGTCGGCGTCCGGCACCAGGTGCACGACGAGCCCGATGAACGCTGGCTGCTGCGCGACGATGTCGTGAGCGGCCTCCGCGAGCTTGCGCGCCGCGAAATCGCGTATGACCTGCTGCTGCGACCTCCGCACCTAAAGCACATCCCGGATCTGGCCGACCATGTCCCCGACCTCAGGATGGTCGTCGACCACATCGCCAAGCCGGAGATCGCCGACGGTCGTATGGAGCCCTGGGCCCAGGACATTGCCAGGGTGGCGGAGATACCGGGGATGCACTGCAAGGTCTCCGGCATGGCGACCGAGGCCAATCCCGCAACGTGGCAGTCCGAGATCGTGCCATACGTCTCCCACGTGATCGAGTGCTTCGGCTTCGACCGGCTCATGTGGGCCAGTCGCTGCCCCAC
>JAPPDQ010000270.1 GCA_028875495.1 Chloroflexota bacterium | reverse complement strand
CCCACCTTCGCTGGGTTCGAGATAGCCGTCATGAACGAGGACTTCGAACGTGTCACTGATCCGGCCGGGCACGTCGTCGAGGACTGCGGAGTACAGCTGTTCGAGGCGGCTTCTGGCGGTCGGAGCGAACACGCCCTGCGTTGCTGCCTCGGCAAGAATCTCCATCGCAATGGAGTAATTCTCATCCTCCAATCCGTCCCGGAGGCGCGTCTCGTAGTGCACGAGGTCGCTCTGGCCCTTGGGCCCTAGCAGTTCATTTCTGTAAACCTCGCCCACATCCCCGAGGGTCACCGGGCCGCGCCCGTGCATGATGGCGAAGTCCCTTAGGCGCGCGAAGCAGGACTGCACATGATGGGGATGCCGATGCCGAGGGACTCGTAGACCGCTTCGGCCACGCCATCCTCCACGCGCAAGTCGTGGCTCCGGGCTAGTCGCAGGAAGCACCCGACGCTGGTTTCTCGATCCCACGGACCGATGCGCACGGAATCGAGGTAGTTGATTCGGTCGGGTATTCCCAGCCGATGAACGAAAGGCCGAAGGCCGATGCTGCCCGAGACGATCAGGCTCAGAGACCCGTCACCGACAGCTTGCAGCGCTCCGCGCAGCCAGCTGAGAAACTCATCGATCCGACGCGCGCCTTCCGGATCGCGCAGCATTCGCTTGAGGAAGATCGGCAGCTCGTCAAGAACCAGAAGAACTGGTCTTTCTTGCACTGCGCATTCGCCCAGTAGTTTCTCCCCGAAGCTCCGCCAGCTTCCCGAATCGAGCCCAGCGCGGATCTTCAATCCGAAGTCGAGCGCGCTGACCTCGTCGACGTTTTCGACGACCCAGCGGCGCATTCCAGTCGCGACCCTTGACGAGATCGGCCGAACCGGGTGTACCGCCCGGGCGATGCTCGCGACCACATCCTCTGCGCACGTCGCCCCTTCGATATCAGTAAAGAGAAAGACCCAGTCCTTGCACTCGAGCCGTCGACCGAGTTCCCGCGCGATGCTGGTCTTGCCCATACGTCGCTGTCCCGTCAGCAGCACGTGATTGCGGTCACGAACCCGCGCCTCCAAGACGCGCAATTCGCGGTCTCGACCGAAGAAGTCATCGCCGGTAACCCAGCGGCCAGTGGATGATCTCATTACCCTTCCGTTTTTTCCCTAGCCCTAACGATAACAGTCAACAAAAAAGTTGTCAACAATTATGTTGACTAAATTGCCTACTGATTCGAGACTCTGGCTCGCCGTGCTCCCTTGAGCTGGGACCGCACTCTAGCGCGAACTGCAGGTAGTTTCCCTGTAGTCAAAGGCGGAATAAGCAGGCGTGTGGGTGGTTGCACCGCTTGCGTGCGCGCGGAATCGACTCAAACGCTCAGTCCGATGTCTCAGCATTTGGAATCGAGCGGAGGTCTCCTTGGACTGCGCACTTGTCCGTAGAGGCCGGATGTTTGGACCGCCTGCGTCGGGAGAACAAGCGGCTGAAGTTGGGGGCGGAAGCTCCGCACTGCAGGCCGCGGCGTGAGAGATGTGTGATCCGTTTCCCGTGGGAATCTGGCCGGCTACTCTGGCCGACGTGCGGCGCTCACACGCTCGGGAATCATGGTTGACGCGTCGGCCGGAGGCTCGTTGCTGAATGCGCTGATGTTTTGAGTCCGGCCGGGGGGGCGGCCTCAATTCGGACTGGGATGCTACCGGTCCAAGCTCGGTTCGGATGCAAGAGAGCGAATTGCCCGGAAGACGATCCGCGTCCAGTCGACGTAGAGTCGCCGCCTTCGCGGTCCGTTAGGTTGAGGACCGATTGGAGGTGGGAATTGCCGTTCGGGCACGCTCCACCGTAACCGCGAGATCGTCGACACCACATGGATCCGCCGACTTCCGAATCGCCGCTAGTCCGATGGTCTGCTGCATCGGCAGATCGCGCTCTAGGACGACATGAAACTCCCAAGTGGCGGGGTCCCGTTGGTCTGCCACGTCCCGTGGCTCTCCGTGCCAAGCGAACACGTAGATGTCGGCATGACGTCCGCTCTGGTCCACCCAAGCCTCTTCCCAATTATCCCAATAACCCGTTCTGGGGGCGACATCGAAGCGGGGGGGACTGCTCCTTTCCCCCCAACCCTGCGCAAAAGCGGACTGTTTGACCTCCAGCCTGACGCCGCTCTCGTGCTCGCAGTCCCAAGAATCCCACGGCGTCGTGCGTCGCCAGCCGCCGTTCCTGAGGGCGAGAGCCACGACGGCTTCGACGTACTCGGATCGGTGAACGTTGTTCATCACCCGCCGGTCGTACGTTCGCCTGACCTCTGACAGGACACTCGCAGGTGTTAGGGATGATGGCATGCGATTGAACCTGATGACGGAGACGAGTCAGCACCATTCGCCTGTGAGTCGGTCGC
Organism: Chloroflexota bacterium; assembly: GCA_028875495.1. Taxonomy (GTDB): domain Bacteria; phylum Chloroflexota; class Dehalococcoidia; order Lucifugimonadales; family VXLM01; genus VXLM01. The sequence goes on along the minus strand of JAPPDQ010000270.1, from coordinate 2,279 downwards.
GGATCGCCGACTAGCGGGTGGGTCTGCGCTCGAAGTGCCGAACGCCCTCGGTCGCTGCTTCGCGCGGTTTGCTGGCACGGCGTGTCGGAGGCGTCCCGAGGCTGGCTTGAGCCACGCTAACGTGGACAAGCAGCATACCCACTGTATGACACGGCGGGCTGGCGAGGGCTCCGCCGCCCCCTTCGAACCCCCCTGCGGTTGCCCGCTCCCCTTGGAGGTCGCGGTTGAAACCGGCGGACGCGCCGGACCCGGCAAGCCGGGATCGAGGCTTATATCTCCACCAAATCTCAGAATGACGAAGTCAGAGAGAGCCTCGGCCCTGTCGGACCAATCCGCTATCCTCGAAAAACTCCTCAAGCGAGGCCGCGCATAGGTCCGGCTTCTCAAGAAATAGCATATGCGTAGTGTCAGGGAGGAAGTCGTAAGAACAGGCCATCATTTCATCCAAGCGAAAGCTGGGCAGGAAGGCATGGTGGAGTGTGGGATCGGCCCCGAGGGCCTTTACCGGGCAACGCATATCTTCGAAGTTCACGAGAACTGTGTAGACTGAGAAGTAGGTCAAGATAAGCGCCTCATGCCCGCGTGGGCACCGAAGCACAAAGCCGCGGGCCTCCGAATCCCAACGCAGGGTGCTACGGGCAATGAGGTTACACGCGCCGTCTACCGTGCGGCGGTATGCAGGTGACGAGCGGAACAGTTCCGTGCACTGCTGGAGGCTGTCGAAGCGAACCTGGCGCCGGCGCGTGCGACGGACCATCACATTAACGGCGACTTCGAATTGCTCGTAAGTGATCCCGGGTCTGCAAATTGGCGGATCGAGCAGAAAGAGGCCTGCGTACTCCTCGCCCCGGGTCGGCGAGAGACAGGCGGCCAGCGCCGAAAGGGAGTGGTACACTCCGAACGTCGGCTTCGTTCCGAACCGCAGCTCCACCTCACGAGGTATGATCTCGAAGTCTTTGATCAGTTGGGGGATATTGTGCCCCGCAACATCTCCTACCGGGTTCCAGCCATGGTTTCGGACGTCGAATACGATGACCTCGAACGTGTCGAGAAACCGCCCCCACAGGGGGTAGTACATATCGACAGCAAACCCGTTTCCGTGGCTAACCAAGAGCCGCAGCCCTTCGCGGTTTCCATGGCGCCTGAGCAGGACGACATTCCCGTCCGGGAGCCGGACCTCCTCAACTCGATCAGGCTCGGGCACCTCAAAGGGCGTAGGGAGCGACTCCTTCGTCAATTGCTTCACGCTTGATCACTGTAGGAGAGCGAAGAGTCCTAACGGCTGCGCCGCTTCCAGAATTGCGCGGTCTGCGCCGGTCCCGTTAACCACCGGGACCGGCGCCAACATCGATCACACGGAACGAAGCACACCGCAACCCAACATCCCGTGCGGGCAAAGCAAGACTCGCTGGGGCTAGTCGAGCAGGGCTATGAGCCCCCCCGTGCCCGCGGCATTCGTGACGTCATCGACCGTCAGTTCCTTGCCGAACTCGGCGTTGACGCTCTTCAGGAACTCAAGGCCCTGTAGTGAAGAAAGCCCCATTGCGTCCATGACTTCCTCGAAATCTACCTCGGCATTGGGATTCCCTTGGTCGAGCAGAGTTGTAACCCTGTCCCAATCTACCTCGACATCTGGATTCGCCTGGTCCAGGAGGAGTTTGATGAGGCGGTCTTTGGTGTTCATTTTCGGCAGTCTCCTTGAAGTCGAATTGAGTCGACTTATAAACTCGGGCAACGACTAGGCATGTTAGCACACGCCACAACGAGCCGTGTGCCGTCCGACCAAGTATACGACGCGCCTGCCGCAGCAACTGTGGGAGCCAATTTCCCCGGTGCTCGATTCCGACCGCACCGGGAAATGGACCGACGGCGCTTGTGCTCCATGGCGCACGCACCGGGGGGAGGCGAACGGGTCGCGGTGGGCATCGCGGCAGGCGGCGCTCTCGACCGCGGCCGACTAGGTGACCGAACCGGTATCGCGCGTGGGGCCATCTTGTGGGGAAGCGACTTGGCGGTCCAGACGGTGGCCAGCTTTACCTCGCGGGTCCTGGCAGGTCCGTCCGGCTGCTCGCAGGAGCTGCCGGCGGTCTCGCTCTTGCACATCGGCGCGCCGGTGTCGGCGACACCTGGGGTGGCTGCTGATGTGGTCGACAGTTGGAGGCACGGCAGGGTCGGCTACTCGAGAGAAGACCGCTCCACGATAGCCGAGAAGCCGTGCTGGGCCAGCGGTCTGGAGAGAGTGTGCACTCTGCATCTAGGGCCCTCTTCCGAACAGACGC
>JAPPDQ010000389.1 GCA_028875495.1 Chloroflexota bacterium | reverse complement strand
ACCACGACCAGCTTGTTCGTCAGCCACTCGGCCTCTTCCGCCACGAGCCCGCGCGCCCGCAGGAACGCCACCGGAGGCGCTCCCGCCGAAACGAACACGCTCGCCGGAGCGCCGCTGGCTATCTGCTGCGCCAGCGCCTGCGACGCCGCATAGCTGGTCTGCACGTCCACGTCGTTCTCCCGCTCGTACAGTGCCACCGCCTCGTCGAAAGCGTCCGTCAGGCTCGTCGCCGCGAACACCAGCAACTCCTCCCGATCACCGTCCGACCCGCCCGAACACCCCACAACAAGCGCCGCGACCACCAAGGTTGCCGCCAACAGCGCCTTATATATACGACCGTTATCGTTCATACCCGCCGTATACCGTACCGTCCAACCCCCCGTTCGGCAAGCGGCCACCTCGGTACAGCAAGTCTCGCTTGCTCGGGAAAGCTCACGATGGGACAGTCCGGCTACTGCTTCGTCAGATGCGGTATGCTAGTATCACGGTACCGTCTGGACACGCGGCCCTATCCAAAGGTGAGTGCTTAGGGGAAATCACCTACCGCTAGACTCGGACACCCTAATTGGTTTCTAGCAACTGGAGGTTAGTTTCCGATGTCCACAGTAATTCACGACCATCAGGCTCTCGACGGCTGGCGGACTGAGTCAATGTACACCTTCGGCGAGGCCGCGCACCTCGCAAACGTCTCTACTACGACTGTCAAAAACTGGCTATTTGGGTACACGGTTAGAGGCAGGGACGTTCCTCCCCTGTTCCCATCCGGCAGTGGCGCTATGGTTTCCTTTCTTCAGATGATAGAGATCATGGTCGCCGGTCGGTTTCGCAGGAGCGCATCGGGAAAGAATGTGCCATTCAGAGCAGTGCGAGACGCCTATTTGAACGCACGTGAACTATCCGGCCTAGAGTACCCGTTTGCTCACATGAGATTGGAAGGATTGGGCGGCCACATTGTTCATCTACTCAGAGAAGGTGGTTCCCTAGACAGCTTTCAAGCATTGGACGCCCCGGAACAATGGACTCTGCCGGGGCTGCTGCGCGAAACGATTGACCAGCTTGAGTATGACCAGGAATTGGCGGCGCGGTGGTTCCCAATTGGCAAGAACGTGCCTATCGTCGTTGACCCTCGGCTAAGCACGGGACTGCCCGTAATTCAAGGTCGGGGAGTAACGGTGCAGGCAATCCGAAAGCGATTCCAGGCTGGCCTGCGAATTGATTTCATTGCAAGGGACTTTGAGATGGATCCCCACCTTGTCGAGACGGCCTTGCAGTACTCGGAGAGGGTTGCTGCTTGATCCTGCTGTGCGACGAGGACGTGGGGACCGGAGTGCCGACCGCCCTCACCGCCGTTGGATACGATGCCCGATCACTGGTAAGTATGTCATGGGGAGGACGTCCTGATGAATTCTGGCTGGAGAAAGCAGGTCGGCTAGGGTGGCTTGTACTTAGCTGCAACAAACGAATGCTGAAGGTGAAGGCAGAAAGGGACACAATAATCCGTGAACGTGTCGGGATCGTCTTCCTGACGAGTGGTGAAGAACAGCCGGCTAGAGTCCTCTTGCGACTCCTGCAAAAGTGGCCGGACTTGGATTTACTCTGGGAGACCACGGAACGACCTTTCGCTCGCTTCCTCTTTGCAAACAATAAACTTTCAGAAGAGTTTCGGGACTTCCACTTGTAGCACATTAGGGATGCACCAGAGCCAAGCAACCCCACTCCGTTGACACCGCATCAAACCCGTCGATAGACTACCTACAGACACCCACGCGCCGCTTCGCTGTGCTCCTATGCCCCCCACCGCCTCACCCCTCGCCGACTACATCGCACGAGCGACCGCTTCCGGCAGCGACCTGAACACCGGGTTCGTCGCCTTTCTCGCGTCGCTCGAACATATCCGCTCCGTCTCCCCCGAGGTCGCCGCCGCCGTCGTCGCGGAACTGGACGACCAGTCCAACAGCCTCAAGATGATCGCTTCGGAGAACTACTCCTCCCTCGCCGTGCAGCTTGCCATGGCCAATCTCTTCACCGACAAGTATGCTGAGGGCTACCCCTACCACCGCTTCTATGCCGGATGCGACAACGTCGACGCCGTCGAGGGACGCGCAGTCGAGCTTGCCAAAGACCTCTTCGGCGCGGAGCACGCCTACGTCCAGCCGCACTCCGGCGCGGACGCCAACCTCGTGGCCTACTGGGCCATCCTCGCCGCGAGGGTGCAGTCCCCCTTCATGGAAAGCGTCGGACAGACCGACCCCTCCAAGCTCTCCGACGACGAGTGGGCGGAGCTTCGCCATGCCCTCGGCAACCAGCGAATGCTCGGCATGAACTACTACTCCGGAGGCCACCTCTCGCACGGCTACCGCCTCAACGCCTCGGCCACCATGTTCGATGTCCAGTCCTACGACGTCGACCGCGAGACGAACCTGCTCGACTATGACGCCATACGCGACCACGCCAGGGCCTTTCGTCCCCTCATCCTCCTCGCCGGATACAGCGCCTACTCCCGAAGGATCGACTTCAGCGTCTTCCGCGAGATCGCCGACGAGGTCGGAGCCGTCCTCATGGTTGACATGGCCCACTTCGCCGGACTAGTCGCCGGCAAGGTCGACGGCTTCACCGGCCCCTACGATCCTGTCGCCCACGCCCACGTCGTCACCACCACGACCCACAAGACCCTTCGCGGACCGCGCGGCGGCATGGTGCTCTCAACCGACGAGTTCGGCGAGTACGTCGACAAGGGCTGCCCCATGGTGCTCGGAGGCCCCATGCCGCACGTCATGGCCGCGAAGGCCGTCGCCTTCACCGAGGCCGCCGCCCCGGAGTTCAAGGACTACGCTCGCGCCATCGTCGACAACGCCTCAGCCCTCGCCGCCGCCTGCATCGACAACGACATGGACATCCTTACCGGCGGCACCGACAACCACCTCATGCTCGCCAACACCGACCCCTACGGCCTCACCGGACGTCAGGCCGAGTCGGCCGTCCGCGAGGCCAACGTCACCCTCAACCGCAACAGCATCCCCTTCGACCCCAACGGCGCGTGGTACACGTCAGGACTCCGCTTCGGAACGCCCGCCCTCACCAGCCGAGGCATGGGCCCAAGCGAAATGACGGAAATCGCCTCCATCATGGCCTCCGTCCTCTCAGCCACCACCCCCCGCACCATCACTAGGGGCAAACTCGCCGGACAGCTCAGCAAAGCCCGCGCTACCACCGACGCCGAAACCGTCGAGACCGCCCGCGCCCGCGTCGCCGACCTCCTCTCCACCTACCCCCTCTACCCCGACCTCGACCTCGACTACCTCAAGCGGTCGTTTGCGTAACAAACTCAGTAGCCTAGGCGTAAGAAAAAGGGGTCGCACAGGGCCACTACAGATAGTCTTATTTGGCGGACCTGCCGAATCAGGTAAGACCACTCCAACAAAGGCCGGGAGCCTGTCCGCCGCCTTAGTGCAGGGGCTTCTTTGAAGACCTCGGCGTGACGATTACTTCAGTAGTCCGTGGACGGGGACGAGCCGCTGGCCGTACGGATCAACGGCTAGGAATGTGCCTTCCAAGGTGTATGCGCCGAGCAGAGCCGTATCATCCTCGCCGAAGATCACCCACGTAGTGGTTTCCCGATCGGCGACTCTCGCTCTCGCCTCGGCCATATCCAGTTCCACGCGCTGGCCACCGGCGTACTCAAAGGTCTCGCGCTTGGTGGGAGCGATTCCGAGCCGCCTGAGAGTGGAGCCGGGAACAACGGTCGTGGTTGCGCCGGTATCGACCAGAGCTTCAACCATTTCATAGTTCTCGCCACCCATATCGCCGATAGCGATTTCTACGCTGAATGTTCCCACCTCATTGCTCCTACTGAACGGATCATCCGACCTGAGTATAGCTTACTACATAGCAGGTACAGGCGGAGTGTTAGAGGGTGTTTTCAAGTCTGCAAATACCGTTCATGGTGAGCTTGTCGAACCATGAATTGCCCTCCGGCAGGCTGAGAGTCTACCCTGTCCGTGCTTTGCTCGACGAAGAACGGAGGAGGAGACGATGATGTCTCGCAAGTCAGGGGTAATTCGCCTGTCTCAAGGGTGCGCTACGCTCGTCACGCTGGTGCTCGCGTCATTGTCGTTGTGGACGGGATGCGTGAACGCATCCGAGCAAGTCGATCAACCAGGCGACGACCCTGAGGCATTTCCTGCAGGCCGATCCATGTCATTGCCGCCCCTGGGTCAGACAGTGCTGAGTTCAAGGATATTCTACTCCGATGTCATTGTCCGGGCGAGCCTGATATCCACCAGTGCAACGGCGGAGAACATAGGCACGGACTCGAATGGCGCGACGGTTTATCGAAGTCTGCTGGAGTTCAATTTCAGGGTATTGGAGTACCTCAAGGGCGCTGGCGGCACCGAAATAATCGTGTTCGTAACCGATCAACGAGACAGAACCTATTCGACTATGGAGCTTGCACTTGAAGCGTCGCAGTTATGGGAACGTGACAGGGACACCCAATGGGACGATCGCGAGGCCCTCATCTTTGCGGAGAACACCGCCGAGGCATCCAATCAGACTAAACGGTACTCTCTGGGGTATGGGTACATAGGAGCCTATGCGCTAGATAGCAAGTACAGAGTGTGGCTGCCGTCTGTGTCGTCCGGCGCGGCGGGCAGCGCTTCGTCGGGC
>JAPPDQ010000118.1 GCA_028875495.1 Chloroflexota bacterium | reverse complement strand
CTCATAGCTCAGGAGGCAGAGCGCGTTCTTGGTAAGAACGAGGTCAGCAGTTCGAGTCTGCTTGAGGGCTCCACAAAACCGAACGAGAAAACAAAAATAACAAAGAGAACTAAGAAGAGGAGAAAGTAGGAGATGGCAAAGGAGCGATTCGTACGAGACAAGCCGCATTTGAACGTAGGTACCATCGGTCACGTCGACCACGGGAAGACTACGCTGACCGCGGCAATCACAAAGACCCTGGCAAACACCGGGCTTGCCGACTTCCGGGAGTTCGACAGCATCGACAACGCCCCCGAAGAGAAGGAGCGCGGCGTGACCATCGCGATCACGCACGTCGAGTATGCGACCGAGTCGCGTCACTATGCCCACGTCGACTGCCCGGGACACGCCGACTACATCAAGAACATGATTACCGGCGCGGCCCAGATGGACGGCGCGATCCTCGTGGTCAGCGCACCCGACGGGCCCATGCCCCAGACCCGCGAGCACATCCTGCTCGCCCGCCAGGTCGAGGTTCCCGCCATCGTCGTCGCCCTCAACAAGGTCGACATGCTTGACGACGAAGAGTTGCTTGAACTCGTCGAGCTGGAGATGCGCGAGCTTCTGACCGAGTACGGCTTCCCCGGCGACGATGTGCCGATTGTTCGGGTCAGCGCCCTCAACGCTCTTGAGTCCGACGACACTTCGCGGGACTCCGAGTGGGGCAACGGCATCTGGGAGCTCATGGACGCAGTCGACGACTACATCCCCGTTCCCGACCGCCCCAGCGACCAGCCCTTCCTCATGCCCGTCGAGGACGTGTTCAGCATCAAGGGTCGAGGCACCGTCGTCACCGGTCGCGTCGAGCAGGGAATCGTCAAGGTTGGCGATACGGTGGACGTTGTTGGAATCAAAGAGACGAGCCAGACCGTCGTCACCGGCGTCGAGATGTTCCACAAGATGCTCGACGAAGCCGAGCCGGGCGACGCCGTCGGCCTCCTTCTGCGCGGTGTCGACCGCGACGAGGTCGAGCGCGGCCAGGTTCTGGCCGCCCCCGGCAGTGTCACGCCGCATACCGACGCCAGCGCCCAGGTCTACGTTCTGACCAAGGAGGAAGGCGGTCGGCACACCCCGTTCTTCAGCGGGTACAAGCCGCAGTTCTACATCCGCACGACCGATGTCACGGGTGAGATCAAGCTGCCCGACGGCGTGGAAATGGTCATGCCGGGCGACAACATCGAGATGGACATCAAGCTCACCACCCCGGTAGCTATGACTGACCAGCTTCGATTCGCCGTCCGTGAGGGTGGCCGCACAGTCGGCTCCGGCGTGTTCACGGCAATAACCGAGTAACGGCAGAAAACAAAAACTACGAAGGGACGCTCGCAGCGTCCCTTCGTTTCGTTCCAACGAGGAAGCCATGCCCCGCAGAGGAGATGTCCGAATTCTGATAAACTTGGCCTGCACCAAGTGCCCGGAGCGGACATACCATTCGAGCAAGAACCGGCGTAACGACCCGGACCGGCTGGAACTCAAGAAGTACTGTCCGCGCTGCCGTACCCATGCCCTCTACCGCGAAGTGAGGTAACCCATGGTTCGTGATCCCCTAACAGGAGGACGGGCCGCCGCAGGACAGCCGCGGCGAGGGTTCAGTCTGCGCTTCATCTCCGAGGCCTATCGCGAGCTGCAGCGCGTCACCTGGCCGACCCGCGAAGAGACGATGCGGCTCACGCTCATGGTTCTCGCGGTTTCGGCCGCCATCGGCGCATTCCTCTTCGCTGTCGATATGGTCTTCACCAGGCTAATGGACGTGATCCTGGGGGTGAACCAATGACTACGGAACAAGCTGAACGCCGCTGGTACATCGTCCACACCTATTCAGGGCAGGAAGAGCGCGTTCAGAAGAACCTCAACCTGCGGATCGAGTCGATGGACGTTGGCGACAAGATCTTCCAGGTTGTCGTCCCCACCGAGGACGAGATCGAGATCAAGGAAGGCAAGCGCACGTCGGTGTCCCGTCGGGTCTTCCCCGGCTACATCCTCATCGAGATGGAGATGGACGACCAGAGCTGGTTCGTCGTCCGAAACACCCCGGGCGTAACGGGATTCGTCTCTGCCGAGGACGAGCGCGAGCAGCGCCAGAAGCCCGTCCCCCTGGAGCAGAGCGAGGTCGACGCCATCCTGAACCACATGAAGTCCGCCGAACCGCGTGTGCGCGTGGGCTTCGAGAAAGGCCAGATGGTGCGGATCGTCGACGGCCCGTTCATGGACTTCATGGGCTCCGTCGACGAGGTCTACGCCGAGCGTTCCAAGCTCAAGGTCCTCGTCTCGTTCTTCGGGCGAGAGACACCCGTTGAGTTGGACTTCCTGCAGGTCGAAAAGGGCTAGACGCGTTATAACCCCACGTAGGGGCGACCCTTGTGGTCGCCCGAATCCGGTACCTACCAATTTCAATTCACAAAGATAGAATCCTAGGAGAGCGAGTTGGCTAAGAAGGTCAGGGCAGTCATCAAGCTGCAAATCGAGGGTGGCAAGGCGACCCCCGCTCCGCCCGTAGGTCCGGCTCTGGGTCAGCACGGCCTCAACATCATGGCGTTCGTCAAGGAGTACAACGCCCGCACTGCCCAGCAGATGGGCAATATCGTTCCGGTCGAGCTGACGGTCTTCGAGGACAGGTCGTTCTCGTTCATCCTGAAGTCTCCCCCGGCGGCTTCGCTGCTCTTGCAGGCTGCAAGACTCGAAAAGGGTAGCGGAAACCCCCTCGCTGAGAAGGTTGGGACGGTTACCGAGGATCAGGTGCGGGAGATCGCCCAGACCAAGATGCAGGACCTCAACGCCGCCGACATCGAGGGCGCCATGAAAATCATCGAGGGCACCGCCCGTAGCATCGGCATTCAGGTACAGCGATAACGACGACATCCGTCGCGCAAAGGGTTAGACAACCGTGACAACAGCAACAAAGCGATACACGACCGCCAAGGAACTCATCGAGCTTGACCGGCACTACTCACCCGCCGAAGCGGCGGAGTTGGTCAAGAAGACCGCCACCGCCAAGTTCGACGAGACCATTGAGCTTCACATTCGAACCGGGGCAGACCCCCGCCACGCCGACCAGATCGTTCGCGGGGTGACCGTGCTCCCCCACGGCGTTGGTAAGCCCCTGCGCGTGACCGTCTTTACCGACGGCGAGGCCGTGGCCATCGCCGAGCAGGCAGGTGCGGATTTCGTCGGCAACGACGACCTCATCCAGCGCGTCGAAGGCGGTTGGGTAGACTTCGACGTGGCAATCGCCACGCCGGACATGATGGGCAAGATAGGACGACTGGGACGCTATCTCGGACGGCGCGGCCTCATGCCGAACCCCAGGACGGGAACCGTCGTTCAGCCCGACGACCTGCCGCGAGTTATCGAGGAGTCCAAGAAGGGCCGCGTCGAGTATCGCCTCGATCGCACCGGGCTCATGCACCTCGCCATCGGCAAGGCCAGTTTCGAAGAGAACCAGATCTTGGACAACCTGCTGACGATGATCGACAACGTCGTCCGCGCACGCCCAAGCGGTGTCAAGGGCCAGTTCATCATCGCGGCCTATCTCACGAGCACCATGGGTCCCAGCATCCCGCTGGACGTTGCGACCCTGACGACGACAACCGTACAATAGAATACGCTGTGCCGTAGACAGCGGGTTCCGCCATGTGGTGGAGTAAACTCGAAGAGGCCCGCCGAGGTTCTAAGCGAATGGACCTGTTGCCACGAGAAAGTGGCACGGTTCGCGCTTATTGCCCCGAGTCTGCGGCTCGGGGATTTCTTTTTCAAGAGCATCCCTGATACCGGCCCGAACAGAATGGAAGGTGAAACAGAGTGCCTACACCTGAGAAGGAAGAACAGGTACGTCAGATCAAAGAACTGATCGAGACGTCGACCGTCGCAATAGGGACGAACAACAACGGCCTGTCGGTCGCCGACATGACTGAGCTCCGGCGCGTTCTTCGAGAGAATGGCGTGCGCCTGCGCGTCGTGAAGAACACCCTCGCGCACATCGCCGCCGACGAGGCGGGAGCCCCCGCCGTCAAGGACATCGTCACCGGCCCGACCGGCATAGCCTTTGGCTTCGACGACCCTGCAGTCGCCGCCAAGACCCTCACCGAGCATCTGGCGTCCTCCAGGATCCCCATGACCATCGTTGGCGGCTATCTGAGCGGAAGGTCGTTGACCCCCGAGCAAGTCGACAGCCTCGCCAAGCTCCCGTCCAAGGAGGTCCTCGTCGGGCAGGTGCTCGGACAGCTTCAGGCCCCCATCGCTGGTCTGGTGGGTACCCTGCAGGCGCCCATGCGAAACCTGGCCTACGTCCTCAGCGCTCCTCAGGTCGGCCTTGTTACGGCCCTCAAAGCCATCGCCGACCAGAAGGAAGACGAGTAACAATCTAACAACCTTCCGCAAACCACAACCAACCCAGGCAAACAAAAAGGAGAGAACCCATGGCAACGAAAGAAGAAGTACTGGAAGCAATCAAGGGAATGTCGGTACTTGAGCTGGCCGAGCTGGTCAAGGAGCTTGAGGATACGTTCGGCGTAAGCGCCGCGGCCCCTATGGCCATGGCAGCCATGCCTGTCGCCGCTGACGGCGGAAACGGCGCTGCCCCGGCCGCCGAGGAAGAAGAGAAGACGGAGTTCACCGTCGTCCTCAAGGACTTCG
>JAPPDQ010000155.1 GCA_028875495.1 Chloroflexota bacterium | reverse complement strand
CTCAGCTTCTCCCTGCCGCTTTCTCAGCATAGCGTCCGCCAGTGAATTCAAGTGGTCCACGGTAAGCTTGATCTGTTCGTTGAGCGGACCAGAAATAGTTCTCTCCTCAATCAGGTCGCCTCCCGCATCGTCACCGAACTGAACGATCTCTATCCGAGCGCCAGGAAAGAAATTGTGGGGAGTTTCGTTGAAGAACAGTATGGCGGCATTCCGCGGTGCGTGGTGAGCGTTGAGACGAACTACGATGCGCATCCGCTCGTAGAGGTCGATGTCCGCAACGTTTGTTCCCGTTCGCACCAAATCACTGCGAACATCCGAAAGGAATCGGCGCACTAAGGTCGGCGAGATGTTCTCTACTGTAGAGACCAAGCTGCGTCTATCATCGAACGGAATGCGCGCTGCCTGATCCAGAAGGTGTATACGTGTTTGACCAGTCGCCTCAACGGTGCTGGAACCTTGTCGCACAAAAAAGGCTCGATCTCCTTCCTGTCCACGCTTCGGAGCTTGGTATGGCCTGTTGTCGCCCCCGGGTGCCCAAAGGATCAGGATGCTCTTCTCAAGGTATGTTTCGGGAAACATGAGCGGCTGATAAGCAGGTTCAATTCGATTGCACTGTCCCCGTATTTCTCTCTGAATAAGATCGATATCTAGGTCATCAAGACCACGTGGAGGCAGTATAGGATTGCCTTGTTCATCAGTTTCAATGCCTAGTATGACGTATCCACCGTTCAGGTTTAGAAGGTCGTTGGCAAACGCGCACACAGTGCGGACGACCGAATCCTTCACTGAGTCATTCCATGTTGCCTTGAACTCTCGACGGTTGTCTTCAACCGACCTAGCATGGACGAGATCGTCGATATTTATCGGTGCACCGTACATTGAATTCCTATTCTAATAACATAGAGGCTTGTGGTATCAAACCTCAGGCCCGCTTCCAAGTGGTGCCGTCGGGGCTGTCTTCGAGGACGTAGCCGAGGTTGGCTAGCTGGTCGCGGATGGAGTCGGCGAGGTCGTACTGTTTTGCGGCACGGAGGGCCGTGCGCGTGGTGATGAGCAGGTCGATGAGGGTGTCAACGTCGGCGCTCCCGGCAGTATCGGGCTCTTCGAGAGTGAGACCTAGGACTCCTGTAAGCTCCTTGAGTACAGACTGGCCATCCGAGATGTCACGGTCAGCCTCGCGAGCGCGGTTGATGTCACGGCTCATGTCGAAGAGAACTGCAAGGGCGCGGGGAGTGTTGAGGTCATCGTCCATGGCCTCGATGAAATTCTCGCGGTAGGGCGAGGGGTCGAGCGCTTCCATATCTCCTTCGCTCTCGGCGGTTGCGGCGCGACGGAGCCTTTCGGCGGCGCGTTCCTGCGCCTCGACGATGTCCTCCCGGTAGATGAGCGGGGACCGGTAGTGGGAGTTGAGGAAGAAGAGTCGCAGGGCATCGGAGGAGTGTCTTTTGAGGGCCTCGCCGAGCGTGACGATGTTGCCCAGAGACTTACTCATCTTCTCGTCGCCCAGCTCGACCATACCGTTGTGCATCCAGAACCGGGCCATGGGGGGATTGGCAGTGCAGGCCTCGGTCTGGGCGATCTCGTTCTCGTGGTGCGGGAAGATGAGGTCTTGCCCGCCACCGTGGATGTCGATGTTCTCCCCAAGGTACTTGGCGGCCATGGCGCTGCATTCGATGTGCCAGCCCGGCCTTCCCTTGCCCCAAGGGCTGTCCCATGCCGGTTCTCCGGGCTTCTGGGCCTTCCATAGGGCGAAGTCAAGGCCATCTCGCTTCCTCTCATCGATCTCGATTCGTGCGCCGACACGCAAGCTCTCGACGTCGCGTCCGCTCAACCTGCCGTATTCAGGGTCGCTGCGGACGTGGAAGTACACGTCGCCTTCCGCGTCGTAGGCGACCTCATTGTCAATCATAGTCTGCACCATCTCGATGATCTTGGGGATCTCCTCGGTGGCTCTGGGATAGAGATGGGCGGGCAGGATGTTGAGGGCCCCCATCTGTTCGAGGTAGAGACGAATGTTACGCTCGGCAAGCTCGTGGACCGTTTCGCCCTGCTCGGCGGCACGGTCGATCATCTTGTCGTCTATATCGGTAAAGTTTTCGACAAACTTGACCTCGTACCCGCGGAACTCCAGGTAGCGCCGGAGCACGTCGAAGATGACTGAGCGCATTGCGTGGCCGACGTGGGCCTCGGAGTAGGGCGTGAGGCCGCAGACGTACATGCGAACCACGCTGTCGAGGGGGGTGAACTCTTCAACGGTGCGGGAGAGGGTGCTGTAGAACTTCATTCGACGGATTCCAAGGTGGCAACCGCAAGGGCCGCAATGCCTTCGCGTCTGCCAGTGAAGCCGAGGCTGTCGGTCGTTTTGGCCTTTACGTTGACTGAATTTGCGTCAAGGCCGAGGCGAACCGACAAGTTATTCGCCATTCGTGTGACATAGGGACTTAGCTTCGGTTCTTCGGCAATAATTGTAGCATCGAGGTAGGTGACGCGCCAACCGGCGGAGGTGAGGAGGTCGCAGGTATGGGCGAGGAGGACCATGCTGTCAACGCCCTCGTAGCGCACCTCGCTCGACGGGAAGTGTGTACCGATGTCACCGAGTCCGGCCCCTCCAAGAGCGGCGTCTATCACAGCGTGCGCTAGGGTATCTCCGTCACTGTGTCCCTTAAGGCCGGAGAAGTGAGGGATGGTCACCCCGCCCAAGACGAGCGGGCGACCAGCTACCAGGGGGTGAACGTCGAATCCTATGCCCGTGCGGACAGTCATTGCGCGACGACCTTCGATCGTGATCGGAGGATGGCTTCGGCCATGGCAATGTCCTCCGGGGTCGTGACTTTGAGGTTTTCGTAGGAACCCATGAAGAGCTTCACTTGATGGCCGAGCATCTCGACCATGGACGCGTCGTCGGTAACATCGCAGTCGATCGTGCGGTGAGCGGTCCGGAGGAGGTCGGCCTTGAATATCTGGGGGGTTTGGACGGCCCAGAGCCGGTCTCTGGGCACGGTCTGGAGCACGGTCATGTCGTCGTTGGCCATCTTGATGGTGTCTATCACAGGGACGGCGGCAATCGCCGCATCGTACGTGGAAGCAGCTTCAACCGTTCTCGACACAAGTGGGTGGTCTAGCAGGGGGCGCGCGCCATCGTGCACGAGGATGTGAGTCGCGTCCCGGACGTGATCAAGGCCCGCGCGAACGGAGTCCTGACGGCGTGTCCCACCAGTGCAAATTGCAGAAATTTTGTCGGTCGGCGCTCGCATGGCGATGTCACGAACGGCCCCGGCGTTCGTTTCGCCTGCGACGACGACGATGCTATCGATTGAAGTGGACACGGCAAGCTGTTCGAGACTGTATTCCAGTAGGGGACGGCCGAACAGGGGCGCGACGATCTTGTCGACGCCGTTCATGCGGGTGCTGCCTCCAGCGGCGAGCAGTATTGTGGTGATTTTGGTTTGACCGGGCATGGGCTGGCTTTTGGTGTGATGGACCTTGTTCAAGTATACAGGCAGGGTGGAGCGATGTAGAGGGAGGTAGTGGAGCCAAGCTGCTAGGGCGAGGGATAAAGCAAAGGACTCCTTTGGAGGAGTGACGGGGAATACCAACCGCTACTAGAACCTCTTGCATTCCGATGAGGCTTGTAACCGGACTGGCTTCGATGACGACGACAGAGCATCTTAGATTCCTCGCTTCGCTCGGAATGACAGTGGGTTCGCTCGGAATGACAGTGCGTCTTTGAGGCAGTGCCATAGGGGTGTAGACGAAGAGAGGGGGTAGTCAGGGCATGATAGAATAGGGGTGAGATCGTATAGATAGAGGCTCGACCATGCCTAATAACTTTTGGATGGTCGTCCAGACGCCGGAAAATCACGAGATAACGAGAGGGCAGGGATTCACACTTCACGGACTAACTTCGAAGCAGCGACGGCGCGCACGCCGCATGGAGCCGGATGACCGTATCCTGTTCTACGTGGGTGGCGAGGTCCGAAAATGGACGGCCATCGTAGTGGTCAAGTCGAAATACTTCGAAGATAGGACTCCAATATGGGAGTCGAACGGTTCGAGACAAGAGCTGTTCCCATATCGGGTAAAGACAACGCCTTCCATCGTCCTGGACGAAGCCGACTACATCGAGGCGCGGATACTGGCCCCACGGCTTGAGTATGTCAAGCGTTGGCCACCTGAGCTGTGGCCGCTGGCCTTCTTCGATACGCTGCACCTGATCCCTCAGCGCGATTACCGCCTGATCGAGTCGGAGATGAAGCGGATCAGGCGGCAGAAGAGGTCCAGAGGCGGGCGCAGGGACTACCCCGAAAGGCGCGAGGAACGTCCGCCGCCTGTGGATGAGAGCCGGTCTGACTCGTCTGAAGAGGTCAATGGGTCAGGGGAAGCCGAGCATACGGGCGACCCGGTGCCGCAAGATGCTAGAGCAGAGGATTACTCTTCCTCGGCGTCTGAGTCCGAGGGATGAAAGTAGTCGTCGTGTAGCTCGACTAGACGTTCGAGCATGGGCTGCGGCAGGTCTTTTGTCTCGGGGGCGGCGGCGAACTCCCGAAGGCACTCGGCGTTCGCTATGTTCGGCACGACGGATGCCACCTGCGGCGTGTCGAGTGCGAACTTGATCGCAATCTGGCCGATGGTGGAGTCCATGTTGTCGGTGAGGAAGTCGAGCTCCGCTATGTGCTTGATTCCCTTGCTGAGCGTCTCGTAGGCCTC
>JAPPDQ010000185.1 GCA_028875495.1 Chloroflexota bacterium | reverse complement strand
GTTGGCGCTGCGAGGTTCGCGTGGTGGTGGCGGCAGGCGACGTCGCGGTGGTGGAGGCGGCGGCAATCGACGCCGCGGGTCCACGAGACGGAGATGACGCCCGCCAAGAGGCGCGTTCGCCTGCGAACGTGCATCGTTTGCGGTGCGAAGGGACCGAAGAGAGGCTTTACAAGGATCGTCTCGACGCCGGAAGAGGGAGTCAAGGTCGATAGGACGGGAAGACTCTCGGGGCGGGGAGCGTATGTTTGCTGCGACGCTCGGTGCTCTCCAGCAGAGTTGCGGCGAGGACGTATCGAGCAGGCCTTGAAACGTCGAGTAACCGATGACGATTGGAATACAGTGACCGCGGAGATCGTCGGAGACGAAACCGAGCGTTCTTGATTGGACGGTGTATACTGTCCTGAATACCGATGACTACGAATCGAACTACAACTGAGAGAACTGATTCACGGCCGCAGACGGCGGAGGCCCGTCCGCGTCTTCCGGTGCTCGACTTACCGTCCGCGATATCGGTGGCCGACCTCGCCGACCTTATGGGCATCGACCCGGTCGATGTCATCAAGCAGCTGATGCGCTTCGGGTATATGGTCTCGATCAACGAGGTCGTCGAGTTCGAAGTCGCTTCCGGCATCGCGCAGTCGTTTGGATTCCCCGTAAAGGCTCCAACGCCGGAAGAGGAGACCTCTCAGGGATCGGTCGTCCTTACCCACGAGGGCGAAGACCCGGAGAACCTCGTGGAGCGTCCCGCGGTCGTCACGATTCTCGGTCACGTCGACCATGGCAAGACCACGCTCCTGGACTCGATCCGCAATACCAACGTGGTGGCAGGGGAGAGCGGTGGGATCACCCAGCATATCGGCGCGTACCAAGTCAGGTACAACGGCACGCCGATAACCTTCCTCGACACCCCGGGTCACGAGGCGTTCACCGCCATGCGGGCCCGAGGGGCCCAGGTGACAGACATTGCGATCCTTGTGGTCGCTGCCGACGACGGGATCATGCCGCAGACAGAGGAGGCCATCAACCACGTCAAGGCGGCAGAAGTGCCGATAATCGTGGCGGTCAACAAGATAGACCGTCCCGACGCCGACCCGGACCGTGTGAAGCGCCAGCTCGCCGAGCGCGATCTGCTCGTCGAGGACTGGGGAGGCGACGTGATATCCGTTCCTGTCTCGGCGCTGAAAGGCGAAGGCATCGACGACCTGCTGGAGAACATCATCGTTGTGTCGGAAATCGCTGAGTTGAAGGCCAACCCCGACCAGCTTGCGCGCGGAGTCGTCGTAGAGGCACAGATAGACAAGAGCAAGGGACCGGTGGCGACCGTCCTCGTCCAGACCGGCACTCTCAAGACCGCGCAGAACATCGTCGTGAACGGACTCAAGGGACGAGTGCGGGCGATGCTTAACGACCGTGGGAAGCGCGTCAAGGAAGCCGGCCCCTCGATGCCTGTCGAGATACTCGGCATCGGCGGCCTGCCCGACGCCGGGGACACGTTCACCATCACGCCCGACGAGCGGGCCGCCCGTGAAATGGTCGAAGAGTGGGAGCGTACCCAGTACGTCGAGCGACGACACGGGACATTGGAGGACATCGCCGCGAGAATCGAGTCCGGCGAGGTCGTCGATCTCGATCTCATCGTCAAGACGGACGTGCAGGGCAGCACCGAGGCCGTGCGCTCCGCTCTCGAACGCCTGAACACCGACCGCACGCGGGTCAATATCATCCACATGGCAACCGGGGCGATCACCGAGAACGACGTTATGCTGGCAGCCGCATCGGACGCCGTGGTCATCGGTTTCAACGCTCAGCCCGGAGCGGGCGCGAACACTCTCGCCGCCCAAGAGGGCGTCGATGTCCGCTACTACGATGTTATCTACCACCTCGTTGAGGACGTCGAGAGGGCGGTCAACGGCCTGCTCGCGCCGGAGACGCGCGACATCACCGAGGGCTATGCGACAGTCCGCGCCGTGTTCAACATCGGTCGTCGCGGTCGGGCCGCAGGGGTGTACGTCAACAACGGTCGCATATCGCGTTCGTCCACAATCTACGTCATGCGGAACAACAAGAAGATTCACGAAGGCCCCATCGCCAGTTTGAAGCATTTCAGGGACGACGTGCGAGAGCTCACGAACGGACTCGAAGGCGGTGTAGTGGTCGAGGGCTTCCAGGACTACCAGGAAGGCGATATCCTCGAGTCCCACCGGATAGAGGAAGTCTGAACCTCCGCTAACGGCTTCCGTCCTGAGCGTCGCGTTCGTCCTGTCCTTATACAACAACCCGATCACGGAGCGTCTGCACGTCCATGCCGTACCGTATCGAGCGAGTGAACGCCCTTTTGCGCGAGGAGATCGGGAGCGTCCTGGCCGGAGAGCTCAGCGATCCTCGAATTTCGCCGATGGCATCGGTCACGCGTGTTGAGACCTCTCGCGATCTCGGCTTTGCCAGGGTCTACGTCAGCGTTCTTGGCACGGATGAAGAGAAGGCCGACACCATGGAGGCCCTGAAGTCCGCCTCCGGGTTCATACACCGCTCCATCAGGCCGCACCTTCGAATGCGGAACGTTCCGCATCTCGCCTTTCACCTCGACGAGGCCATCGAGAAAGGCGCGGAGATGGTGGCCTTCATCGACGAGGTCATCCAGCGCGACAAGGAAATCGCGGCTCAGCATGGCGACATAGACCCGCCTCTCGACGACACACCGTGACCGAACGAATCGACGGCATTCTCAACATCGATAAGCCCTCCGGCATCACCAGCATGGACGTGGTGCGACGGATTAAGCGCGCCAGCGGCCAGAAGCGCGTCGGACACGGCGGCACGCTCGACCCGTTCGCGTCGGGGGTCGTTCCCATCTGCATCGGTCGGGCGACCCGCATGATGGAGTACCTCGTGGACGGCACCAAGGAGTATCACGCCACGGTCCGTCTCGGGGTGGAGACGGACACCTACGACGTGGACGGCGAGGTTGTCGAGGAACGCGACGCATCGGGCATCGATCTCGAAGCCATCCGACTGGCGCTCAAGCCCTTCGTGGGAATGATCGAGCAGGTGCCGCCGATGTTCAGCGCGCTGAAGAAGGACGGCAAGCGCCTCTACGACATCGCACGAGCGGGAGGAGAGGTCGAGCGCGAGCCTCGTTCGGTGCACGTCATGGGCATCGAGGTGGAGGACTGGTCGCCCCCGGACTTGACCATGGACGTTACGTGCGGGAGAGGGTTCTACATGCGCTCGCTTGCCCACGACCTCGGCGAGGCCCTCGGCTGCGGCGGACACCTGCGAGAGCTCACGAGAACGAAGAACAGCGCGTTTCACATCGACCAGGCCCTCTCGCTTGAAGAGGCCGAGGCCTGCTTCGCAGAAGGCACTTGGGAAGATGTGCTTCACACCCCGGACATCGCCGTCAGGTCGATGCCTGCAATCGTGGTCGATAAGGGTGTCGCCGAGCGGGTTCGCAACGGACGCCCCCTGCCCGGCGCGCTTCGGATTCCGTTCGAGGAGCCCGGTGAGGAGTGCCGAGTATACGGCAGCAACGGCGAGTTCCTCGCGCTGATGGTCTTCGACCGTTCGGCGGGTCAATGGCAGCCTAGGAAGGTTTTCACGACGTGACGGGCTTTTCCTTGAAGCGGTACAATACATCGGCGTGAAGGCTGGCCGTTCAGGGATAGCTGATGTGATACCGCTAACTAACAGCATGAGGCTATGGGTTGGCTTATCCATTCTTGGCGGTTTGCTATCCATGGCCTGCGGCCTGGATGGGAGCGATGACCAACGAATCGCAGAGTTGGAGAGCCGTGTAGCGACGCTGGAGACCCAGGTTGCCGAGGCAATCGCTGACCCGGGGACCACGCCGGATGTGACACCGCCACCCACCAGTACCCCGATACTACCAACCCCGGCCGGAGGAGATTTTACGCCCCCGGAGTTTGTGGAGGTGTCCATCTCCCCCTCAGTAGCGGACGTGACTACTGGGGATGTCGCTATTACTATTACCGTTCAGATGGCTGACGATCTTTCGGGTGTCGGAGAAGTTCAATTGGACTTCATGAGCCCATCGACTCAGCAACGAAAGAGTTTTTTCCAGTTCGCCCCTTCTTCTTCCACTACCTGGACATACACACATATATTATCTCTACCTCGCTTTAGCGAATCTGGAACTTGGCGTCTTGATATAGCCCACTTACACGACAGGGTTGGGAACCATCGCGTGTATCGTTACGATGAACTTGTCGCTCTTGGGCTTACCGCTTCTTTCGAGGTTGTATATGATCCCTAAAGTTGAGCGTCACGGTTGTTTTAGCTAGAGTGAGACAGCCGGCGATTATAAGTGAAGAAGAGCGGGAATTCCTCGTCCGGCTTGGGCGAGGGCCCGACGAACTGAAGTGAGAGGCTGCATCCGAAAGCGCGGCCACCGCAAGTGGCAGTTGACCTACGACGCGCCGCGCCGCCCCGACGGGAAGGGACGGTGGCCTTGGAAGGTCTCACGATGTGACGCCCCACGCGCCGAAGCGGTACAATATATCGGCGGGAGGGGTGGCCGAGCGGTTTAAGGCGCCTGTCTTGAAAACAGGTTTACCGAAAGGTAACGTGGGTTCGAATCCCACTCCCTCCGCCAAGAACCAATGAGCGCCTAGTACCTAGTCAGCATAGTTTTGATATTACAAATCACCCTCACCCTAGCCCTCTCCCACGACGGGAGAGGGGATAAATC
>JAPPDQ010000277.1 GCA_028875495.1 Chloroflexota bacterium | reverse complement strand
GAGCGGCGGAGTACATCAGCGGCGTCATCCTGTACGACGAGACACTCCGCCAGGACGGCGCGGACGGCACTCCCCTCGTCGAGGTACTGTCGAGCCAGGGCATCATCCCCGGCATCAAGGTGGACAAGAGCACCAAGCCGCTGGCGGGCGCCGACGGCGAGGTCATCACCGAGGGTCTCGACGGTCTGCGCGACCGCCTAGCCGAGTACGCCGATCTGGGCGCGAAGTTCACCAAGTGGCGGGCGGTCATCACCATTGGCGACGGCATACCCACACGGCGTTGCATCGAGGCGAACGCCCAGGCCCTCGCCCGGTTCGCCACGCTGAGCCAGGAGGCCGGTCTGGTGCCCATCGTCGAGCCTGAGGTGCTCATGGACGGCGACCACGACATCGGCACCTGCTACGAGGCCACGACCGAGACACTCCACGAGGTGTACTACGAACTCGGCACGCACCGTGTCGCGCTGGAGGGCACCCTGCTCAAGCCGAACATGGTCCTCTCCGGCAAGGACGCCTCCAATCGCGCGAATGCCGAGCAGGTGGCGGAGATGACGGTGAACTGCTTCCTGAACACCGTTCCCGCCGCTGTGCCGGGCGTGGTATTCCTATCGGGCGGGCAGTCCGATGACGAGGCTACGGTCAACCTCGACGCCATCAACCGCTATGCCGCGTCGTGTGGTGTGCCGTGGGAGCTGAGCTTCTCCTACGGACGCGGTCTGCAGGCGGCGCCGCTCAAGGCATGGACCGGCGTTGCCGCGAACATCCCTGCCGCCCAGGCGGCCTACTACCACCGCGCGAAGGTAACGTCGGCAGCCCGGCGGGGCGAGTACACCGCCGAGATGGAAGAGGCCGCGGACTAGGGGTCCTTCACCCTCACCCCAACCCTCTCCCGCGAACGGGAGAGGGGGATGCGTCACAGCCCCCGCTATGCAAAAAATCCTGATCGCGACCCACAACGCGGGCAAGCTCAGGGAGTTCTCCTCGATGTTCACGCAGACGCCGTACGAGCTGGTGTCCCTGTCCGACGTCGGCATCGACGTGGACGTCGACGAGACGGGTTCGACCTACGCTGAGAACGCCACGCTCAAGGCAGTCACCTACGCCAAGCTGAGCGGCCTCCCTACCCTCGCCGACGACTCGGGGCTGGAGGTCGATGGACTCGACGGGGAGCCGGGTGTGCGCTCGGCGCGGTACGCCGGTGAGGACGCCACCGACGACGACCGAATTGCATTCCTGCTTCAAAAGCTGAACAATATACCTAAGGAGATGTGGACGGCGCGATTCCGATGCGTCATCGCCCTGACCCGGCCGGACGCTCCGGTCGAGCTCTACGAGGGCCGGTGCGAGGGCGTCATAACCGACAGACCCAGGGGCGCGTCGGGTTTCGGGTATGATCCTCTCTTCTACATCCCGGATATGGACAGGACGATGGCGGAGCTGTCATTCGACGAGAAGAACCGCGTGAGCCACCGTGGCCGCGCAAGCCAGTCGGTCATCGCCGCCCTGCGCGGTCGAGACTGGAAAGTGTGAAATAGGGGGCGCATTCCTCCGCAGCCCGTTGAGAAACCAAACTAGACCATGGCACTCACGACCGTAAACGACACATACAACCGCCCGCTGCGGGATGTCCGCGTCTCCGTGACGGACAGGTGCAACTTCCGCTGCCCGTACTGCATGCCGGCGGAGATATTCGGCGAGCGCTACAAGTTCCTGCCCCGTGAGGAGCTGCTGACGTTCGAGGAGATCGTGCGGCTCGTGGGCATCTTCGTTGACCTGGGCGCGGTGAAGGTCCGCCTTACAGGCGGAGAGCCGCTCGTGCGAAAGAGCATCGAGTCCCTCGTCGAGCAGCTTGCCGGGGTGGAAGGCATCGAAGACCTGACGATGACGACCAACGCCTACCTGCTCCCGTCGATGGCCCAGACGCTCAAGGACGCAGGACTGCAGCGGGTGACCATCAGCCTCGACAGCCTCGACGACGAGGTCTTCCGCAAGATGAACGGGCGCAACTTCGGGGTGGACACGGTGCTCAAGGGCCTCGAGGCGGCGGAGAGCGTCGGCCTGACGCCGATCAAGGTCAACGCCGTCGTCCAGCGCGGCATGAACGACCACACCCTCGTCGACATGGCGCGGTACTTCAAGGAGCGCGGCCACATCCTCCGCTTCATCGAGTACATGGACGTGGGCACCCTCAACGGCTGGCGCATGGACGACGTGGTGTCGGCAGCACAGATCGTCTCCATGATCGACGCCGAGCTCCCCTTGGAGCCGATCGAGGCGAACTACCACGGAGAAGTCGCGCGGCGCTACCGCTACAAGGACGGCACGGGAGAGATCGGCGTCATCGCGTCCGTGACCCAGCCCTTCTGCGGCGACTGCACACGATTACGCCTCTCGCCGGAGGGCAGCATCGTCACCTGCCTCTTCGCCAACGTCGGCACCGACCTGCGAGGCCCCCTACGCGCAGGAGCGTCCGACGCCGACCTCGCGGAGATCATCACCCGCCGCTGGCGAGTCCGCGACGACCGCTACTCCGAAGAACGCGCCTCCATGACCGACGAGCTCCGTACCCGCGAAAAGGTGGAGATGTACCACATCGGGGGGTAAGGGGTATGGGAGTCTTGCCTGATATGATCGCCCTGAGAATTGTCACGCCGCCTCAATGTCGGTGAGAGCGAAGTCTCGGCCCTTGAACAAAAGAGGTTCGCGCGTGGCTTCCGCCAGAGCATAGGCAAAGCAGTCACCGTAGTTCAGCCTTGCCGGGTGGTTGCCCTTGCCGAATCGCCGCCAGGCCCGACGTGCGGCCAGTGCCAGATCCGCAGTCACGGGTACTAGCTCAATGGGCGATCTTTCCAAGACTATGTCAAGCTGGTGTCCACCTTCACCGCCAGTTCGACTTTCGAGAACAATGGCCGCCTCGAGGAAGTTGGCAGTCGACATTCGGCAATGATGGGCAGACGCGATTGCTCTTTCAAAGCGCTCCGCGTCCGGTTCCGCAAACAGGACCGCCAATACTGCTGACGTGTCTACAATCACTTCGGTAGTCCATGCTCGTCATACAGAAAATCACCATGCTCTACGGCCGATGGTCCATCGCGCAACATGCGAGCAGTACGTTGCCCAATGGCGTGCAATTCCCGAACACGGGCCTCTATGCTGCGCTCCCGCCTTTCGCGCTCCAGTCGCTCTCTTAGTGCGATTGTGATCGCCCCTGTCTTAGTCTCTCCGGTGAGGCTGGCCAGTTCTCCTGCCAGACGACAGGTTTCTTCATTCTTGATGTTGAGACTCATTGGATCACCGCTAGGGGTAGAATTGCGATTCTCGTGTCTACCATACGCCTTCCGCGTACTGTATGCAACGTCATCCCCACCGTCTACGGTATCATGACCCCACCACCCCAACTGAAGGACCCCACCTATGTCCAAGACCATCTACCTCGCCAATCCGTACGGCTTCTCTGCCCAGCAGAAGGCGGAGCTTCTGCCGCCGCTGGTGTCTGCCCTGGAGGCGCTTGGGCTGGAGGTGTGGGAGCCGTTCGAGCGGAACAATCAGATCGACTTCGCGGAGGCGGGATGGGCGTACAGGATCGGGCAGGACGACTTCCGCGACGTGGCGGAGTCGGACGCCATCTTCGCCGTCGTGAACGGCGTTCCGCCCGACGAGGGCGTGATGGTGGAGCTTGGCATGGCCATCGCCCTGGGGAAGCCGACGTTCCTGTTCCGCGACGACTTCCGCCGCGTCGTCGAGAGCGAGGAGTACCCCCTGAACCTGATGCTTTTCACCGGACTCCCCGAGCACGGCTGGGAGGACTCCTACTACACCTCGCTGGACGAGATACCCTCCCTGGACAAGGCCCTCGCGCGGTGGGCGACGGGGGCATAGTTCATAAGGGCGGGCGAGAGGTACAAAGTGGGCGCGGGACAAAGCCCCTTACGCACACGTAGAATATCCCGTTTCTAAGAAAGGGATGTCCGAAAATGTCAGGAAATGTCAGGCTAAAACAGACCCCCCTGCCTGACTACTGCCAGACCGAGAGAAGTACGCCGATGATGGAATACGAGATCACCGGGTAACCGCTGTTTATGAGGAAGAGCTTCACGCTGCGGCCCTCGAAGCTGTAGGTCGTCGCGTACGATGTCGCGATGAACCCTACCGAAGCAATCAGGCCGAGTATGAGGCCGCAAAGGACGTTGTCCGATGCCATCCCTTGGATCAGCACCGCGAGGCCCGTGGTGAAGATGAGCGCGCCCACGATGGCCACGACGTAGGGGTACCACTGCCGCGCAGTCCCCTTCATGGCCTCCAGGTCCTCCTGCGTGAAGCCGACCTCCGCCATCCACGGCTTGCCCAGCGCGCCATACCACGCCGCGCCCAGGGCCTGGTTGATGATGACCCCGACGATGATCGCCAGGTAGTTCAGACTCGCAAGGTCGATGTTGTCCATGAGCCTTCGTTCCTTTCGGTTGGCGGAGGGCGGAACGTGCCGCCATGCCGCGCTCCGGGATTTGGGCACACAGGCTATAGGAAAAGCACGGGCGTTTCAATCCCGCCGGTGAAGATAACGTGAACTCGATATTGGGGATCGCGTATCGAGTATCCGTGAACGCCGCAACACGCTACAATTGGGGAGAATCGCCGCACGGCAGGGCTACAGGGAGGAGTTGCAGTATATGGTCACGCCGATTCAAAGCCTCCGAGATATGGGACAGTCGGTCT
>JAPPDQ010000527.1 GCA_028875495.1 Chloroflexota bacterium | reverse complement strand
GGCATAGCAGGGCCTTGCGGCCAAGTTGACACCTCTCCGGCCCCTCAATACAATCCGCTCACTCCTCGCTTGGGAAACGGAGCTTTACGGCACGTGCCCTCCACCGGCCCTGAACTGAATGTCCTCAACGTCGTTCTTGCCGCCGTTCCCATAGCCATCCTCATCGTCACGATGCTCGTCTCGGCGCTCAAGTGGAGCGCACCGAAGGCAGGGTCGGTCGCATGGCTTGCCGCGGCAGGACTCGCGCTTCTGGTCTTCGGGGCCGACGAGCAAGTTCTTGCCATCGGCAGCTCGAAGGGGCTGAGCCTCAGCCTGTTCGTCCTTACCATCATCTGGACGTCGGTGATGCTGTACAACGTCATCGAGCGCATAAACGGCATCACCGTGATCGGCAGGACGATAACCGGACTCGTGCGTGACCCACTGGCCCAGGCGCTGGTCGTGGGCTGGGCATTCTCCGGGCTGATTCAGGGAGTCGCGGGGTTCGGCCTCCCGATTGCGGTCGTAGCCCCCTTCATGGTGATGATAGGTTTCCGACCCGCGACGGCGGTCGCCATCACACTCGTCGGACACGCATGGGCGGTGACCTTCGGCTCGCTAGGCTCCTCGTACTACACGATCCAGCTCGTGAGCGGCCTCGATGAGAGGGCTCTCGGCGTCCAAATGGCGGCGATGTTCGCTCTCCCGACCATCTTAACCGGGTTCGCAGTGGCGCATCTGCAGGGCGGTTTCGCTTCGGTGAGACGCGGGGCGCTCGCCATCGTGGTGATGGGCGCGGCGATGTCGTTGGGACTGTGGATCACGGCGTTCCTCGGCGCGTTCCAGGTAGCATCGGTCGTTGGCGGCCTCATTGGGTGTGTCGCGGGCTGGTGGATTTCTCGACTGCCTATCTTCGGGCTCCGTGGCGAGAACGACGGCGATGACTCACCGGAGGCGGAACCTGCCGCCAAAGCGGAAGGAATCGGGTTCCACACGGCATTTCTGCCATACTATTTACTATTCGGACTGAGTCTTCTATCACAACTTCCGTCAGTTCGTGAATTCGGTGCGAACCTGTACTTCGGGCTCGATTACCCCTCAACCGAGACTGGGCTCGGCTTCACCGTCGACGGTCAAGACGGCTATGCGAAGATCAAGCTGTTAAACCACCCTGCCCCGCTGATCGTAGCCTCCTTGCTGATCGCCTACGTCGTATACCGGATACGCGGGTACTGGAGAGGGGGAATCCTTCGTCCTGCAGCCCGCAAGACCTATGAGCAAGTTATCTCGAACAGCGTCGGCGTGGCGACGATGGTGATGATGGCGCTGGTGATGACGGACACGGGCATGACCGCCCTGCTCGGCTCGGCCATCGCGAAGGGGACGGGTACGCTCTTCCCGATATTCTCTCCCTACATAGGTGTGCTGGGAGCCTTCATGACGGGCAGCAACACCAACTCGAACGCCATGTTCGGCGCGCTTCAAGTGGAGACGGCTGCGGCGTTGGGCATCGGCCTCGTGACCATCGCGGCCACGCAGTCCATCGGAGGGTCGCTGGGCTCGTCCGTGGCCATGTCGAAGGTGATGGCCGGCACGGCGGTCGTCGGCCTAGGTGGGCGGGAGCGAGAGGTGCTCGTGAAGACTATCCCTTACTGCCTGATCTTGGTCCTCGTAGCAGGAGTGCAGGCCTGGGTTATCATCAACCTCTTGGGAGGCACCTGATGATCAGTAAATCGAAGGTACAACAGATCGCCCTTTGGGTCATGGCGGCGGACTTCCCGCTACTGTACCTGGGAGCGATCACGTTCGAGTCCATGCCTTTGACGGTTGCTGCGCTGGTCATCATGGCTGCCGCCGCTATCGCGGCGGGAATCGTCTTTTAGGAAGGCTGCAATGAGTCCGGCAAAGAACCTTCTGGTCATGCAGTCGGGCGGCCCGACGCCGGTCATCAACCGCAGCTTGTTGGGAGTCTGCGACGAGGCCGCCAAGTCGGGAGCATTCACCGGAGTATTCGGCGCTCAGGGCGGAGTCGAAGGTGTCCTCAGTGATCGAGTATTCGACCTCGCGTCGATCTCGACTGCCGCTTGGCTCGCCATTGGTGTTGCCCCGGGAGCAGCACTCGGGACGACACGCAAGAAGTTCTCCGATAGCGAATTGCCGAGAGTCATTGAGTTCATCGAACGTCGTGAGATTACCCACTGGCTAATCATCGGGGGCAACGACTCCGCATCGACAGCCTTGACCGTTAGCACGGCGGCGAAGGATGCAGGGCGGGATCTAAAGGTGCTCCTCGTTCCCAAGACCGTCGATAACGATCTCGTCGGAACGGACCATGCGCCAGGCTACGGCAGTGCCGCTCGCTTCGTAGCCGCAGCGACACAAGGGGCAGGACGGGATGCCGAGGCCATGGGTCCCGCCGCACCGATAACCGTGATCGAGGTCGCGGGTCGAGACTCAGGCTGGCTGGCGGCGGCATCCGTACTCGGAAAGCGGGAGCAACGAGACGCGCCGCACGTGGTCGTCACACCGGAGAAGGGGTTCGACTCATCGCTAGTCCTGTCGGGAATCGAAAGTGCGTACCGCCGGTACGGGTTCGCGGTCGCGGTCATCCAAGAGAATGTCCGTGATAAGGATAGCCGACCTCTGACCGGGGACGGCACACCCCTCCACGTCGATGATTTCGGCAACGAGTACCACGAGGGCGCTGGCCGATACCTGACAACGCTCGTCACCGACCACCTCAAAGTTCGAGTCCGGTACGACCAGCCGGGAACCATCCAGCGTTCGATGGCTGAACTCGTGTCTTCGGTCGATGCACGGGAGGCCGAGGAGGTGGGCCGCGCTGCAGTTCGACATGCGCTGGACGGCGAATCGAATCGCATGGTCTCGATAGTCCGTGTTTCGGACGACCCCTATGTGTCAGAGACCGGGCTGACTCCACTCGAGCCAGTGGCGGGCGCTCACAAAACGATGCCCGCCGAATTCCTCGATTCCGAGGGAATGCCGACCGGTGTATTTCTCGACTACGCCCGCCCGCTCATCGGCGAACCTCTTCCTATGTTCGGTAGGATCGCTTGAGGTCTCCCAAGCGTGGTTTCTCGACATCACCTGATACAATCAGGTGGAAGAGGGAGGCCGCAATGTCCATCGCTTTAGGCAACCCAAAGGGATGCCCACACGTTTAGGAATTCAAGAGGCCATACGACGAACGGCGGTGTGCCTCCAATCATATAGGCACAGATACGGCGAATTGCTATGAGGAGCAATCTTCACTCTCAGGGAGGTGTATCTTGAGCGCACTGAAGAACAAGTGGGTCTGGTTCGGCGCGGGACTGATCATAGGCATACCGGTGGTCGCATTCGGCTGGTGGCTTCTTGCGCCGCTGTTTCTCGATACCGAGGTGAACGAGGAGTTCCCTCTCACGGAGAACGCGACTATTCCGGCGGGCATTACCCAGTCCGAGGCCGAGACCGTGATGATGACCATGTCGAAGGTCGAGACCAAGATGGACGAGGAAATGCCGAAGGAGATGATGGAGGCCGCCAACGTCGTCGTGAAGTCCGGAAACTTCCGGGACGGTGACAGCTTCCACAAAGGTGAGGGCACGGCCACGATCTACAAGCTCGCCGACGGCCAGCAGGTCCTGCGCTTCGAGGACTTCAAGGTCACCAACGGCCCCGACCTGCGAGTCCTGCTGGTGAATCACTCCAACCCGATGGGGCGTGGCGACCTCGACTCAGGGTATGAGGAGCTCGGCAAGCTGAAGGGGAACATCGGAAACCAGAACTACATCATTCCCGACAGCATCGACGTAGACGACTACGGCTCGATTGTCATCTACTGCAAGCCGTTCCACGTGGTTTTCAGCGTCGCCTCGCTGAACTAAGACACGTCACAAGAAGCTATTAGGGAGCGATACGATGATACACGGCGTGACCCCCGTTCTCGGCGTGTCCGACTCGAAAGCGGCCGAAGAGTTCTACTGCGGCAAGCTGGGCTTTGAGTTGCAGTTCGCGTACCGCCCTTTCCGCGACCACGACGATCCCTGCCACATGGGAGTGAAGCGTGACGACGCGGTGATGCGGGTCTCTTCATTCTCCGGCGACGGCGTGCCGAAGACAGGGGTCATCGTATGGACCGACGACGTTGACAGCCTGCACGAGGAGTTCGTGTCAAAGGGCGTGGAGATCGATACGGGGCCGATCGACCAAGTCTGGGGCCTGCGCGAGATGCACGTCCGCGATGGCGACGACAACAAGCTGACATTCGCGCAGGCGCTGCAGACCGAATAGCGCAGGCGACTCTGCCGTTACATCACTCTACCCAGCCGCGGATTGTTGGTAATGCCGGGTATTCGCCCCTTGCGAGCGACGGGACGACCGTCCACCTCGTGGATATCGACGTGGAACGGATTCGGGCCCGTGGCGGCGATGTAAGCCCCAATGCCGAAAGTGTTGACCGGCGCTTCCGCGTCGACGAACTCAGTGATGCGCTCGGGATTCAGCCCGCCGCTTACCATGATTTCCACGTGTCGGAAGCCGGACAGGTCGAGCCGCGCGCGCACCTCTTTGATGAGGTCGGGAGTGGCTCCGCCTCTGGTCGAAGGCGTGTTGATGCGTATCCCGCGCAGCTTTTCCCGGAGAACGCGTGAAACTGCGAGAGCTTCCTCGCTTTCATCCCGGAAGGTGTCCACGAGGGCGACTCGTGGTACCTCTTGCGGCATGTGCTTGTCGATCGCCCCCATCGCCCGC
>JAPPDQ010000188.1:3434-4733 GCA_028875495.1 Chloroflexota bacterium | reverse complement strand
CGGATCGAGCCTCGGTCCCTGGAGGTCCAGGGGCCGGGGCCGGTGTTGGGGCGTGGTCGGCAGTGGCCACCGGCTCGTGTCCGCCGGCGCTCAACCTCGCCTCCGCCGGATGCGCCGTGTCCCGCGGCGGCCGGCCACCGCTCCCCACGTCACGGGGGCCCGCCATGAAGGTACCACCGAGCGGGGTGTGCCGGTTGTCACTCGAACACCCCGGGTAGAGCATCTCTCTACCTGGGCAAAATGGCCCTTCGCTGAAATCCGGGAGGCGGTGACTTGAAGGCGGACGGTTTGTGCTGACTGCCGGCCCAGTCGCATGCTGCCGTCGAGACAGCGTCCCGAACGCCGTGCCGCTGGGCTTGGAGCAGGTCTTTCACCGGTATGGGGACATCGGCGATGACGAAGAGTTCCTTTCCCCGCATTCGAGCCAGTTCGCGGGCATGGCTTCGGCGTGGCGTCCAGAGGAAGGACCCTCCGCACTTGCCGTGATTTACCGCGACAAGATTCACGTAGGTCTCGTAAGCCCTGACCCAAGTGAGGGCGTCATAGAGATCCACGTCCTTGTTGAAGGCAACCATCAACAGATGAAGCAACTCGCCGCGTAACGAGCGCCATGGAGCGGTGTCGATCAGATCCGCGCAGATGGAGATCGTGAAGTCGCCCCACTGACGGTGAAGGAAACGGTACCACCGGTGGCCCCGGAGGATACGCCATGTTGTACTTGGCGACTGCGCGCTCAGGGCCTGAGCCAAGCCCGCTTCATTGTGCGCTGGCAACGGCTTCTGTACGCGGTACCACCGGATGCTGGGGGGGCCACGATCGTGGTGCCCGAAGGGGACCACAAGTTCCGCTTCGTTGACGAACCACTTTCTGACTGGCGCCGTGCCGT
This sequence comes from Chloroflexota bacterium, assembly GCA_028875495.1. Taxonomy (GTDB): domain Bacteria; phylum Chloroflexota; class Dehalococcoidia; order Lucifugimonadales; family VXLM01; genus VXLM01. The sequence continues at coordinate 3,847 of JAPPDQ010000188.1, read as the reverse complement.
AACAAGCCCGATAGACTGGCTTCAACTCCCGCCAGTAGAGGCCGGCGAGCGCCGCACGGCCTGTTCTTGCGACCAAATCACGCATTGTCGGCACTTCGGGTTGCGGAATAGACACTTCCGGGAGTAGCACCAGATCGGGTGTGTCCTCCGGGCCGTTACGGCTGGGCGACATGAACGCATACGCTACCTGCTCCATGATGGCCCGCATGGCCCTGGGTTCCATTCTCGGAAATCCCACGGCAACGCGATCCATCGGCGTCCACTCCTGTACCTGACCGATGCGTACAATAAGCTCCGATGAGAGTTGAGAAGCGTCGAGCATCAACTCCTTGGGTAGCTCGGTGTCCGGCGAATCCGGGTGGCGCACCGTGCGTGCGCCTTCCATCTCATCTTTCGCGTCCAAAAGGATGTCG
>JAPPDQ010000188.1:0-3424 GCA_028875495.1 Chloroflexota bacterium | reverse complement strand
ACTCGTTCTCGAACGAAGTCGTCAAACCGGAGTTCCTCCGGCGTCCACGGCTCCAGGGCCAAGGCTAGGGAAGTGGCGATACTGCTGATATCCTCGCCCGGGTTCTCTGCCCAGCGCAACGTACGCTCGATGAGGCGCCAAGCCTCCTTGGGAAGATGGATCCGGGAGCGCCAACCCCACCTGTCCTCGAAGGGCACTGCACCGGCGCCATGCTCTACTAGCGCGTCGAGGATCGACTCACCGCCGTCGATCGCGGTGAGTAGCAGCAGCACGTCGCAATAAAGGGCATAGCTCTCGTCGTGGACCGGAGCTCTGGCCAGAAGCGGCCGATAGTAGGCCGCATGGGGAGGTACGTCCCAGTCTGGCGACTTGCGGACCGCCGGGTTGGGTGAGTCGACATCGGTGGGCTCTCCCGCTGCCAATTCAAGCTGATGGCGTCTTCCCGTTGCGAGCAATTGAGCATCACAGGGGAAAATCCATGTCAACGGACCGCGGGTTGCGTCCCAACCTGAGTGGACTGGGCTACGTAGCGCGGAACGGAACAGATAGACCGCAACCCGGGCCGGAAGTCCGAGTGCGGGAATCTCCCAAGGTCGAAGAGGCCACTCATGGAGGGGAACCGTTTCGGAGAGCGCACCCCACAGTAGCCGGTGCAGCGAAGCTGCCCTCATCCTAGGCCTCCGGCTGACCTAGTAGAATCCGCCGCGCCCTATGGTACTCCCACAGGGCAAGCCCATCATCGCGGAGGACTTCGCCTGCGCGCTCTGGTTTCGGTACTAGCGCTGACGCCAAGTCTGCGCCAACATTCTCGGAGCACCCGAGCGATATGGCCGCCGCCAAGGTACGCTTGGGATCATCCTGCGCCTCGGCTATTCGGGAGGGTCCGCCACGAGGAAAGAGGTGATCCGCAAGTCGACGATCCTGACCGCCATTCCAGATGTGTGCGACGGCGGAAAGGGCAAGGTCGTGTTCGTCTGAATGCGGACTCACACGCCCGAGCCGTTCCAGAAGACGTATGGTTCGCGGTATGCCATCCCACAGCGGTCCGGCAGGAACCATCAATACGTCACCGGGTGACTCTGCCCGGCGCCATGCTAGAGCGAGCTCGGTGCGAGAAGCCGACGCCAGAACCGCTGCCACAAGCTGATCCACCTCCCAGCGCCCCATGATCGAGTTGGGGTCATCTATGGACGAGTATAGTACAGCGACCCATCGGTCGAGTGCGGCGAGATGCTGGCGGACGTTCTCGTGCATGCCTTCTGGGATGGCGCGCACCGTCCAGCGTCCTGGGCTGGGGCCGGCATACCCCGCCTCGGAGTGCATCGCTTCATCACCGTGACGCCACAACAAATGGAGCACAGCAGCCAGGGCATGCCAGAAGGCGGTGCGGTGGAAAGAGAGGTACAGAACGCGCCACTCCAGACCTCGATCGCGCTCCCCGGCAATGTCCTCCTCCGGCCACGTGTTCATCCACCCCTCGAGGTGTTGCGCATTGGGTGCATGAGCCACTAAGCGAAGTTGACGCGACAGCCACTCGGCGGCTGCACGGTCATTCTCCGAAGCAGCGTGCTCAGGCCGGCGTGCAGCGGCACGAACGACGGCATGCCACAGTGAGAACTTCCATGGCGTCTTCATGAGGACCTCACCAACTGACTCCCGGATTTCCGTAAGATCACGGCGCGAACTCTCTTGAGGAAGCCAGGCCCGCACGAGACGGTTGGCTGCAAACGTGCGGCGCGTATCTGACCGTACCTGAATATCGTCGATGTCGAATCGCGCCAGCTCATGGAGTCGGATCAACCGTTCCCGTGCTCCTTCCCCGAACCGCTCGGCCAAGGTATCTCGGCCGATCTCGCTCATGCGAGCGACGAGTGTCGTTACGAACGGTCCCACCTCCCCCGGACCAATGGTCGAACGCGCGAGGCCGTCGGACATGAGATCGGACCCACCAGCGTCCCACCACTCGCCCAAGGACGCACACTCTCGGTGAGTCGAACTGGGCAAGAGATACTGGCAATGCTCACACGGTCGCCAACCTTGGCTTTTGAGGAAGCCTACAACGATGTCTCGGACCGGCCTTGGCCCAATCTTGTCCCAGTTCAAATGGAGATTGGACTCCGTCTCAGCGCGTGCGAGCCGCGCGCTCTCATCCTCGGCGAGTCCCTGCCACACGACTTCCATGAGATCAAACAGCCGGCGGGCGGATCGGGCGAGGATGAAAATGTCGTCGGCGAACCTGACGATTGCACCGTGACGATCGCCCAGGTACCGGCGCACCAATTGATCTGCGGGGTATAGCGCCACGTTCAGCAGAATGCCCGAGACCGCAAGGCCAGTGGGAAGTCCGGGATCCTTCTCCGGAGGCAGGTCACCGGGGAAATAGGTCGGACGCCAAGCGTCAAGCGGGATAGAATTGGGGTCAATTTCAATTCTGCTAAGGGCATCCATGAGACCGAATGCGACGCGTTTGATCTCTAGCGGATTGGCCAGAGCATCGAGGATCTCGTGGGGGTAACCGCCGTACAGATCGGTCAGTGGGACGGGTTGGGGTACTTCCAACATTCGGACCAGAGCATCGCGAAGTCGGCTGAGACGGATCGACGGATAGGCGAGCTCGATATCGAGGGACACCCAGTAGACGCGAGCATCGTCGCGGCCACGTGGTGGCCACCACTCCCTGCGAGTCCACCGCGGCAGGGAGTCGGAGTCGTAGTCGTCTGGATGCTGCACGTAGCCACCAAACTCCTCGTGCTCGATCTGCGCGCCGGTCATGCCTGCCACCGTCCAGTGGGCGACACGCCGAAACAGCCCATGCGACCGCGCGTACGGCAGGTAAGCAGCTCTGGTAAGGAGCTGATAGGGGCGCTGAACCCATTGAGGCCTTGAACGGCGCCGGTCCCACGCGACCCTGCGATTCCAACGGTTGCCGAATACGAAATTGGGGACGAGGTGGTCCAGAAGGGGGCCGAGAAGGACCAAGTAAGCCATGAACGCAACCTGATCGCGGACCGTGGGAACCACATAGTGTCGCAGGCACGCGCCCTTCTTGGGGTACGGAACTTGGGGCCAGGGCTTGGGACGCCACGTACCCGTACGAAGCGCGGAGCTCAGGTCGCGCAATTCCGCTTCCGGATGGAGACGCCAGCGCGACAGTTCCGGCTCAGGCGCCAGATTGCCACTGCGGTACCACTCGTCTACGCGCAACCACGCCCCCATGAGAACGAGCGGATGGGAGAGTGCTTCCAAACCAGATGCGCCTTCGTGGTCAGGGATTTTCAGCAGCATAGGCAGGATAATCGGGATTGTGTGGCGAGCGTTGTATGGCCTGAGACAACCGGGGGAGTCCGGTCAGCGACTCCCGCTCGGGCCAGACGGGCCAGCGCCAGATGTCGTCGACCTCAAACTCCGGTTCCTGAAGCGCGAT
>JAPPDQ010000166.1 GCA_028875495.1 Chloroflexota bacterium | reverse complement strand
GTTCCTCCGCGCCGACAGTCTCCACAATCTGTCTGACTCGGTCAAGACGGGCCTCATCGAGTACGGCGTCCGCACCGTCATTGACCTGCGCCGCACCATTCAGACCGTCGAGACTCCAAACGCCCTGGCAGGTATGGACGGCATCGAGTATGTCCACTTGAACATGATCGGAGATGCGGATCCTCCATGGCACGATTCGCCCCCACCGGGTGATTTGCCGACCGCTGCATGGACGGCATTCACATATAATTTGCTTCTCGATAAGAGAAAGGGAGTGATTTCCGAGACTTTGGTAAAGCTCGCCAATTCCAAGGGACATACGGCCATGTACCATTGTGCCGCAGGCACCGACCGAACTGGGATCATATCTGCCCTGTTGCTGGGTCTCGCCGATGTTTCCGATAGCGCCATAGTCGATGACTACGCCCTCAGCGCCCACGGTCTGAGACGCCGGTACTTGACCGAGGGCATTCCCGATTCCTTGGCGCACGTCGACTTCTCCCTCGATGAACCGCCCGAACTCCTCGCGCCTCCATCGGCAATGGAACGAATGCTCAAGCACCTCAATGACGAGTACGGCGGCATAGAGTCCTACGTCCGCCACATCGGCCTGACCGACGCCCAAGTCAGCGACATCAAAAACAAGCTGCGAGAGTGACCTACCCATGACAAAACTCACCCAAAACACCCGTGTCCTCGATGTCGAGGGTGCATACAACGTCCGCGACCTCGGCGGCTACAAGACCAGCGACGGCAAGACCACGCATTACCGTGCATTCCTCCGCGCGGACGGTCTCCACAACCTGCCCGAGTCGTCCAAGACCGGACTCTTCGAGTACGGCGTTCGCACTGTCATCGATCTTCGCCGCACCTTCGAGACCGTTGAGACCCCGAACTCCCTCGCCAACATGGAAGGAGTCAGATATCACCACCTGAATATGATCGGTGACACCAACCCTCCCGGCTACATTCCTCCGCCTGAGGACGAGTGGACGACTCCCGAAATCACGGCAGGAATATACCGCGTGCTGCTTGATGAGCGACAGGAAGTGATATCCGAGACCCTCGTCACGCTCGCCAATTCCAGGGGACACACTGCTATCTACCACTGCGCCGCCGGCACCGACAGGACGGGCATCATTTCAGCCCTGCTGCTTGGCCTAGCAAGTGTGCCGGACGAGACCATAATCGCCGACTATGCCTTCAGCTCACATGGCCTGAGAGACAAACTCTTGGCTGAGGGGATTCCCGGTTCCTTGGCGCATGTCGATTTCGCTCTCGAGGAACCGCCCGAAGTCCTCGCACCTCCATCAGCAATGGAACGAACGCTCAAGCACCTCAGCGACAAATACGGCGGCATCGAATCCTACGTCCGCCACATCGGCCTGACCGACGCCCACATCACCGACATCAGGAACATGCTACGGGAGTAACCCACCCATGACCAAGCCCACCGAATATACACGCGCTCTCGATGTCGAAGGCGCATACAACGTCCGTGACCTCGGAGGCTATGAGACATGCGACGGTCGAACGACACGCTGGGGGATGTATCTCCGTGCGGACACCATAGCGAACTTGACGCCCAATGACGTGAACACCCTTCTCGAATACGGAGTCCGCAACATAATCGACCTCCGCCGGAGCAGCGAAATTCAGTTCAGGCCGAGCCCCTTCATCGGCAACGAGTCCGTCACCTACTACCATCAGAACATGGGGGGCGACGTGCCCGTTCTGCACAGGGGGGAGCTCGACGAAATCGAGGACACGGCCGAGCGGCGGGGTAGGTCGTACTTTATGAGGCTGGAACAGCGCAAGCACATCCTCCACCAGATATTCTCGATTCTCGCCATGCCCGACGGTCTTCCCGCCCTCGTCCACTGCAACGCGGGCAAGGACAGGGCAGGCATCGCCGCCGCACTCGTGCTGGAAATCTGCGGCGTTCCCCGCGAGACCATCATCGACGACTACGGCCTCACCGGCCGCTACCTCGTCCGACGCCACTACGCCCATAACCCCGATGTGAATCCTGAAGAATACACCTGGACCGACTACCGTCGGGACGTTTGCCCCCCGAAGACCATGGACATCACCCTCGACCTGCTCGACGCCAAGTACGGAGGCGTGAAGGGCTATCTGCGGGACACGGGCATCACCGACGATCAGCTGACCGCAATCAAGGAGGCAATGACCGAATGAGCACCGAACAACACCCCGAAATCGACCCGAGGCGAGCCGTCCCCGCCGAGGGCGCATACAACGTCCGCGACATCGGCGGCTACGAGACCCGCGACGGGAGAACGACCCGCTGGGGAAAATACCTCCGGGCGGACACCCTGGCGAATCTGACCCCTGCGGGCGTCCGGACCCTCGTCGACTACGGCGTCCGCAACATCATCGACCTCCGCCGCAGCAACGACTTGCAGTTCAGGCCGAGCCCCTTCGTCGGCAACGAGGCCGTCACCTACTACCATCAGAACATGTCGGGCGACGTTCCGCTTCAGAACAGTCACGCGTTGGAAGGCATCGAAGACTCGGCCGAGCGGCGGGGTAGGGGGTACTGCCACATTCTCGACCAGCGTAAGCACATCCTGCATCAGATTTTCTCGATTCTCGCCGGTCCCGACGGCCTCCCCGTTCTCGTCCACTGCAACGCGGGCAAGGACAGGGCCGGTATCGCCGCGGCTTTCGTTCTGGATATCTGCGGCGTTCCCCGCGAGACCATCATCGAGGACTACGGCCTCACCGCTCGGTACCTCGTTCGCCGCTACTACGCCCAGAATCCCGACGTTAGCCCTGATGAATACACCTGGCTCGACTATCAACAGGATGTGTGTCCCCCACGAAGTATTGGGGTTACCCTCGATCAACTCGACAAGGACTACGGAGGTGTCGAGGGCTACCTTCGCGACACTGGCATCACCGACGACCAACTCGCCGCCATCAAGGAGGCAATGACCGAATGAGCGCCCCAAACCTTCCCGAAATCGACCCAAGACGCGGCATCCCCGTAGAGGGCGCGTACAACGTGCGTGATCTTGGCGGCTATGAGACGGCAGAAGGCAGGCACGTCCGATGGCGCACCCTTTTCCGCGCCGCCGACATCCATGCCCTCTCGCCCTCCGCCCAAGCGACCCTCACCGACGCCGGTGTCAGGACCGTCATCGACCTGCGGGGATCGAAGGAACTGGTCGAAGCGCCGAGCGTCTTCAAGGACCTCACGCACGTACAATACCTGCCGCACAACATGACGGGTGACGCCCTCATCAACAGGTGGGGAACCATTCCCGTGCCCGCCGACTCGTCGATTAGGCTCTCCACCATGTACTCGACCGTTCTCGACGAGCGTGGCGAAATGATAAGGACGATACTCGAAACGGTCTCACAGCCGGGTACGCTGCCCGCCGTCTTCCACTGCACCGCAGGCAAGGACCGCACGGGCGTCCTCGCCGCACTCCTGCTGAGCATCGCCGGCGTCCCCCGTGACAGCATCGTCGAGGACTACGCCCTGAGCGCGAGATTCCTCTACGGCTCCTCGACCGTTCCCCCGGACGGTTCGGGCGCAGACAAGTTCCCACCGTTCCAGGAGTACCAGACCATGTGGTGCCCGCCCGACGCGATGAGACTAACCCTCGACCATCTTGAGTCCAAGCACGGCGGCATCGAGGCTTACGTGAGAAGCATCGGTGTGGACGACGCGACGGTCGCAAGGATCAGAGACGCGCTGGTCGAGTAGCCCTCCGAGAGGTTCCGTTCACCCTGAGCCTGTCGAAGGGTGAAACACCGTTCGTGGTGAACTTGCCGAGCCACGAACGCTTTGGCTGACCCACTCTAGCCCTGCTAGGCCGCTACCCCGACCCCCAACCGCTCGAACACTGGCCCCAGATCGACGTTCTCCCTCAGCAGCGCCCCGAAGCGCTCCACCTTGTCGGGGTGGTCGAATCGAACATTGTCCTGCAGCGTGCGCAGCGCCTTCATCGTATCGAGCGTGTCCGTGTCGACGATGACAATCGGTACCTCTTCCAGCTCCGCCTCGTGGACAATGTACTCCACCGGCTCCATGCCGTTGGTCAGGATCAGGCAAGATGTCGGCGTGTGCAGCGCCGCCATCTGAACGTCCGGTCGGTCGCCGCGAACAATCACGGCCTTGTCCTCTCGAATGCCGAAGTACAGCGTTCCGCGGTCCAGCCCCATCCCGCCGACGAGGAAGTGCTCGATGATCCTGTCACCGTCCTCTTCACCCTGCAGATAGCGTCCGTCTAGGCACTCGACGATCTGATCGATGGTGGATGAGACCAGCTTCCTGTCCTCATGCACGACCCCCAGCGTTCGGATGCCGAGGGTCTCGAGTGCGGGGATGAACTCGGTTGCCACCGCTGTCCCCTGGTACTCCGTTCGCCCGTTCACCACCACACCGATAAGCCGGTCCCCGAACGTCGCCGGCCACCCTGCAAGACTGTTCGCGTCCTTCCCATGAACGTGCTGGGTTACCCCCACCACACCGGCGTCGAGTGCGTCGACGAGTTCCCGCGCCGCCTCGATGCCGACTCCTGCCGAACCTTCCACGATCAGGACATCGCTGTCTCCTGCCACCTGCCTGCACTGGTCGGCGACCGCATCCATGGGACTGGAGATGGACGACGGAGCAACCTCACTCCCCGCCTGACCGAGCAGCTTCGAGTAGTATTCGTCGTGGATGTCATCGGACGGGTTGACGACGACAACCGACGTCCCCCC
>JAPPDQ010000114.1 GCA_028875495.1 Chloroflexota bacterium | reverse complement strand
CAGTAGGACTCTTCTCTCACCAGGAATGTGACGTGGATATTGCGAGAATGGAGCGGAGCTAAAAGAGGTCGTGCAACAGGTCGACATCGTGTTCATGGACGAGAACGAGGCCAGGAGCTTTACGGAGTCCGTGAACCTCATGCAGGCGGCACGAGCCATTCACTCGATGGGTCCAAGCACTGTGGTGGTCAAGCGAGGAGAACACGGCGCGATCCTGTTTCACGACGGGCATCCCTTCCTGACGCCTGCCGTGCCGCTGGAGCATGTGGTCGACCCGACGGGGGCGGGAGATACGTTCGCGGGAGGATTCCTGGGATACCTCGCCGCGACGGAGGACCTTAGCGAGGCAGGATTCCGGCGGGCAGCAGTCACGGGATCGGTAATGGCGTCGTTCGTCGTTGAGGGGTTCAGCCTCGAACGCCTTGCGGAAGCGACGAGTGAAGAGATCGAAACGCGATTCCGGCAACTCTCGGCGTTGACACGGTTCGAGTCTTTAGCGGAAGATGAGTCACTGCCGAAGAGAAACAGATAATCGAGGGCCTGCCGGTCGTGGCAGGATGAGGAGTATAGCGGGTGACGACGAAGACGCAACAGTATAAGGGAGACGTCAAGGACCTATCCCTGGCGTCGACGGGAGTCCGGCGAATTGAGTGGGCGGCTCGCGAGATGAACGTGGTGGCGCAGATTCGAGAGCGGTTCGCCAAGGAGCGGCCGCTGGAAGGCGTACGAGTTTCTACCTGCTCCCATGTTACGACGGAGACGGCCAACCTCATGCTCGCGCTGCAGGCGGGTGGGGCGGATGCCGTTCTGTGCGCCAGCAACCCGCTGAGCACACAGGATGACGTTGCGGCAGCTCTCGTGGCCGAGTACGGGATTCCGACCTACTCTATCAACGGCGAGGACAACGAGACCTACTACGGGCACATCCGAGCCGCCATCGGCCATGCGCCACATATTATGATCGACGACGGCGCCGATCTTGCAACCGTCGTCCACACCGAGCGCCCCGACCTGTTGGGCGGCGTACTCGGCGCAACGGAGGAGACGACGACTGGGGTCATTCGGCTCAACAACATGGCCGAGGCTGACAAGCTCGGATACCCCGCCATCGCCGTCAATGACGCTCAGACCAAGCATTTCTTCGACAACCGCTACGGCACTGGTCAGAGCACTCTCGACGGGATCATCCGGGCCACGAACGTGCTGTTTGCGGGAAAGCGTGTGGTGGTAGCCGGGTACGGATGGTGCGGCAAGGGAGTCGCAATGAGAGCGAAGGGGATGGGCGCGCACACCATCGTGACCGAGGTTGACCCCATACGCGCGCTTGAAGCCGCCATGGACGGTCACCAGGTGATGACCATGGACGAGGCCGCGAAGGTCGGCGATATCTTCATAACCCTGACGGGCAACATGCACGCCATCGGCAAGAGTCACCTGGAGGTCATCAAGGACGGAGCGCTCGTGGCCAACAGTGGGCACTTCGACGTAGAGATTGACATGGAGTCCTTGGAAGAGATGGCCGACGGCAAACAGCCCGTGCGCGAATTCGTCGACGAGTACCTTCTCGACGACGGGAGGAAACTCTACGTGCTCGGACAGGGGCGTCTCATAAACCTCGTGGCGGCGGAAGGACATCCGTCCGCGGTCATGGACATGAGCTTCGCGAACCAGGCCCTGTGCGTCGAGCATCTCGCACTCCACGCGAAGGACCTTGAGAACAGGGTGTACACCGTTCCATCCGAGATCGACCGTGAAGTCGGCCGTCTCAAGCTACAGGCAATGGGCATCAACATAGACACGCTCACCGACGCCCAGGAACACTATCTCTCAAGCTGGGATATTGGCACTTAGAACAACCACAAGGAATCTGCAACCCCAATGACATCCAGTTTCGCGAACTCACCGTCTTACCTGTTCACCTCGGAGTCCGTGACCGAGGGGCACCCGGATAAGCTCTGCGACCAGATATCAGACGCAGTTCTGGACGCATTCATAGCAGGAGACCCCAGGGCGAGAGTCGCCTGTGAGACGGCCACGACCACCGGCCTCGTCGTCGTCATGGGTGAGATTTCATCGTCCAACGACCGCGTGGACGTTCGAGGGGCCGTTCGACAAGCCATCCGCGACGCCGGATATACGAAGCCCGAATACGGGTTCGACTTCCGGTCATGCGCTGTCATGGTCTCCCTCGACGAGCAGTCGCCCGACATCGCTTCGGGTGTCAGCAAGTCGTTGGAGGTGAGGGACCAAGAGGAGATCGACGAGGAAGAGGTTGAGAGTCTCGGCGCGGGCGATCAGGGAATGATGATCGGCTACGCGACAAACGAGACGAAGGAGTTGATGCCGCTGCCCATCATGCTGGCGCACAAGCTGACGCGCCGCATGTCGGAAGTCCGGCGGGAAGGCTTGATGCCGTACCTACGACCGGACGGAAAGTCGCAGGTTACGGTCGAGTACGAGATGGGCAGGCCGAAGCGTGTGGCAACCGTCGTGATGAGCAGCCAGCACGACGCCGAGACCCAACAGTCGGTAATCCACAATGACCTCGTCGAGCATGTCGCTCACGAGGTCATTTCTTCATCTTTGCGGGACAGAGATACTCAGTACCACGTCAACCCCTCGGGACGTTTCGTCACGGGGGGGCCAGTTGGGGACGCGGGACTGACGGGACGCAAGATCATCGTAGACACCTACGGCGGGTTCGCGCGACACGGAGGCGGCGCGTTCTCAGGCAAGGACCCCACGAAGGTCGACCGCTCTGCCGCGTATGCCGCGCGATGGGTTGCCAAGAACCTGGTCGCCGCGGGGCTGGCCGACCGCTTGGAGATCCAGCTCGCCTACGCGATAGGTGTGGCTCATCCGATGTCGATCTCCGTGGAGACCTTCGGGTCGGGCAACGTGGGAGACGCCGAGATAGTCGGGCTGGTGGAGCGCCACTTCGACCTGCGGCCCGGCGCGATCATCCGCGACCTCGGACTGCGCCGTCCGATCTACAAGCAGACCGCTACGTACGGTCATTTCGGTCGTGACGACCTCGACCTGCCCTGGGAACGGACCGGCAAGGCCGAGGTGATCAGGGCCGACGCCTTCGGTTAAAGGGCACAAGTCCGGCTTCGTTCTCGGCACAAGGTCTACATAGTAGTTTCGGGCTTCCTCGGTCCTTCTCTCCTCAGACACGCAGAGTAGCCACGAACCACCAGCGCAGCAGATGACGAAGCAGAGGAGTCCATTCGGATGGGAGGAGACGAAATGGTCGTGAAATCAGTGGACGTAGTAGACGCTCTCAGACGCAGAGGAAGCGTCTACGAGCGATTCGGCGTTCATCCGATCATCAATGGGAATGGAACGCAGACCATTCTCGGCGGATCGATCATGGAACCGGAAGTCGCGGAGGCGATGGCCGAGGCGAGCCGGACGATGGTCGTTCTCGAAGAGTTGAACGAGGCGGCCGGGCAGCTCATCGCCGAGCACACCGGGGCCGAGGCGGGACTCGTCACAAGCGGCGCGGCAGCGGGGCTGACGCTGCAGGCAGCAGCGGTGGTCGCCGGAGAAGATCCGGAAAGGATCGCTCTGCTTCCCGAAGCGGCCCATGATCGAAACCAAATCGTCATCAAGAGTTCGCACGATAGCGAGTTCACGCAGGCATGGCGACAGGGCGGCGCGCGGTTGGTGTGGGTCGGCAATGAGGAGACGTGTCACGACTGGGAAATCGAGTCTGCCATCAGCGGCGAGACGGTGGCTCTGGGGTTCATAGCCTCCCGTTGGCACCCCGACTCGTTCGAGGGGCTATCCAAGTTCGCGGAGATCGCGCACGGTCACGGACTGCCGCTTCTCGTCGATGCCGCCGCCATGCTTCCTCCGGCAGAGAACCTTCGACGATTCATCGAATACGGGGCGGATTTGGTCTCGTACAGCGGCGGAAAGGCGATCAAGGCACCGCAGTCGACGGGCATACTGTGCGGGCGAGCGGACCTGATCGCCGCGGCCAAGCTAAACGCCAGTCCGCACTACTCCATCGGACGCCCGATGAAGGTCGCCCGAGAGGAGATCGTCGGTCTCATGGCCGCGCTGGAACTGTACGTGCGGCGAGACCACGAGGCCGACATGCGGCGCTGGTTCAGCGAGGGACGCACGATAGTCGACGCGGTGATCGAGATACCCGGTGTCACGGCTACCGTCGAGCAGGACGACTGGCTGAGGCCGGTGCCGGAGGTCTCGATTGCTTTCACTTCAGAATGGCTCGGACGCTCGTCCGAAGAGATAGTCAATGCCCTCGCCGAGGGCGATCCGCCGATCATCATCGAGGCCAGCCGACGCGACGACGAGGATATTTTCATCAATCCCCACGGCCTCATGCCGGGTGAGGCGGAGCTAATCGCCGAGCGGCTGCAGGTGGAGTTTGAGGCTGGGTAGGCCGTTGTTCTTCCAGCGAGGAGTCTTACTCTCGCCTTCCTTGAGACTTGCCTACAGGCAGAGGAGGTAAGCTCCATGCCAATAAAGTTCGGGACCGACGGATGGCGGGGGGTCATCGCCGAGGACTTCACCTTCGGAAACGTTCGTCTCTGTGCCCAGGGGACGGCTGACATGCTGTCGGCGAACGGCGACGACCGGTCGGTCGTCGTGGGGTATGACACCCGATTCGGATCGGAGCGATTCGCGGTGGCGGTGGCGGAGGTGTTTGCAGGGAACGGTCTGGGCGTGCTTCTCGCGGACAGGCCGACGCCCACGCCCGCGATTGGATTTAACGTGGTCGCCAGGGG
>JAPPDQ010000361.1:383-4768 GCA_028875495.1 Chloroflexota bacterium | reverse complement strand
GGCGGGCGTCGTTGAAGTAGATGGTGCGCTGTCGTCTCATGTCACGGCTTTCGTCGAATAGTTTGGGGTCGATGACGCGCGAGGCGAGGCATACGCCAACGTGCCCGTGAGGGTGTGTCTGGTCGGGGTGGCCGGGTTCGAACCGGCGACCTCCTGGTCCCAAACCAGGCGCGCTTCCGCTGCGCCACACCCCGTACCCATACGATGATACGGGCTGACAGGTTCGTTTACAAGGTGACCACGAGGTGGTAAGTTCTGCAAAAAGGAGGGCATCATGAACACCAAACCCACCTACCGCGTTGGTATCATCGGTGGAGGACGGCAGGGAACGCATCACGCCCGCGACTACCACCTTCACCCGCGCACCGAGGTCGCGGCGGTCGCCGACACCGATCAGGAGAACCTCGAACTCTTCCGCGAGCGCTTCGGCGTGCCCGGATACACGAGCTACGAGGAGATGCTCGACAAGGAAGACCTCGACATTTCCGCGCCCGTGCTGCCGGTCAAGGCGAATCCGGGAGCCGTGATAGCGTCGGCCCAAGCGGGCGTCAAAGCCGTCTTCTGCGAGAAGCCGCTCGCAGGCAGCCTTGTCGACGCCGACCGGATGGTGGAGGAGTGCGCGTCCCGGAACATCCCGTTCGCGGCCGGGTTAGTGGTGTCCAGTCATCCCGACTATCGCAAGGCCTACGAGTTGGCGGCGGGCGGCGAGATTGGGAAGATCGTGCGCATCAACCTGTACGAGAACAACGGCCAGGTCGGCACACACGGCCTGAACCTCACGCGGAAGTTCGCCGACAAGTCTCCGGTGGACTATGTGATCGGCTACGTCTCGAATGACCCACACGGAGAGCACGAAGAGGACTACGGCGGAGGCGAGCGGTGGTACGGCTGGTTGGGCGGGTACGTCAAGTTCAGCAACGGCATCGAGGCGTTCAGCAGTTTTGAAGGCCCCGACTATCGCGGGATGGAGGTGATCGGCACTCACGGGGTGATAACCAACAGCAACAATACCGGCCTCGGTCTGAAGCTGTTCAAGACGGGCGACGACCCCAGAGAATGCCCCGACCTACACGAGGTTGAGGGTGTGTTCAAGCCAAGACCGCCCAGGGATAGAGGACGCGACGCCGAGGGTTGGCGCAACCCCAGCGAGGTGATGATGACCAGCATCGACGCGGTCGTCGAAGCACTCGACACGGGCAACCCGCTAACTATCACGACGGGGGACGATCTGCGTCACTCCCTGGAGATCGCCGTGGCGCTCCGGGAGTCGGCCCGCAACGGGAGCGCGCCCTTCAAGCTCCCTGTCGAGGACAGGAGCATCATGATGTACCCCCAGGTTGGGCGGTGGAACTACAAAAAGGACGTTCACGGCGCGGAGTGGTACCGCGACCAGATGGCAGAGCACGTTAAGCCAGCGTAGTCACCGGGCGTTTCACCCTCACCCCAGCCCTCTCCCACGACGGAGGCTGTCTCATAAGTAGGTTGTCGTATTGAAAAGACAGAGGGTGGAGGGGTAAGTTTGTGTTGACGTATCTGCCGTAGGAGACGTGGCATGCCATTTCGGGACTTCAATCGAGAACAGGGGTGGCTTCTACCACCTGATCTGGGAGAGTTGGTGGGCGCCAATCATCCCGCGCGATTCGTGGCGACCTTTGTGGACGCTCTTGATGAGGAGACGTGGAATGAGTTGGGGATCGACCTGCGAGGCGATCAGCTGGGAGCATCGTCCTACCACCCTCGCGCGTTGCTGAGCGTATGGATATACGGGTTCATGACGGGAGTGCGTTCCAGCCGCAAGCTGGAGGTGGCCTGCCGCGAACAGGTGGCCTTCATGTGGCTGACCGGGAGGCAGAGGCCGGACCACAACACGCTGTGGAGGTTCTACAGGTCTCACCGAGAGCGGATGAGGGTTCTCCTAAATCGCACGGTGCGCACGGCTGTGAAGGCCGGTCTGGTGGACTTGGCCCTTCAGGCGGTGGACGGGACACGAATCGCCGGTAACGCATCCAGTGACCGCACCTACGACGCGGAGGGTCTGAGACGGCTCTTGGAGCGTACGAAAGCAGCCATAGCGGACTTGGAGGCAAAGAACTCGACCGGAGGGGATGCTGCACCGGCCGAACTGCCGTCTGAGATTGCGAGCGCCGAGGCATTGCGTGACCGAGTGGTCGATGCCCTTGGCCGCGTACTGGAGGAGGAGGGCCCCAACCACGCGAACCTGACCGATCCTGACGCGGGTCTGCTCAAGAGCAAGGAAGGTGGCTTCATAGCCGGCTACAACGCTCAGTCGATGGTGGCGCCGATCACGTCCGAGGACGGAACCGGCATGATCATCACGGCAGCAGACGTAACCTCCGGCTCGGACGAGCACCCGCAACTCGTTCCGATGATCGAGGCGTCTGCGGAGAACAAGGGGACAGGCCATGCGGTGACCGTCGCCGACGCCGGATATCACTCAGGGACCAACCTTGCCGAGTGCGCGTCCTCCGGACACCGCGTGCTCATGCCGGACACTCATGAACGCAGACGCCGCTCCCCGTACCACAAGGACCACTTCACGTACGACCCTGACAGCGACACATACCTGTGCCCGAGTCAGCGACCTCTCATCTTCAAGGACACGTTCAGGCACGCGAACGGCTACAGACTCAGACGCTACAGGGCCGATGGTGCGCTGTGCCGCTCCTGCCCTGCCTTTGGGGAATGCACCGCTTCTACCAACGGTCGATCCATAAGAGTCAGCGAATACGAACCGGAGTTGAGACGACACAGAGAGTTGATGTCTACCGAGTCTGCCAGATCGACGTACAAGCGGCGTCAGGGGCTGGTCGAGCCGGTGTTCGGCCTTCTGAAGGAGCATCACGGCGCCAGACGGTTCCTGCTGCGAGGCCATGAGAACGTCCTCTCGGAGTGGAGTCTGCTGGCAGCGGCGTTCAACCTCAAGAGCCTTCACAGGATGTGGAGTACCGCCTCGCCGTCGAACTCGCCTCACACCGGCTCGTCGCGATTACATCCACGCTGTGGTCGCCGTGCCATTGAAGCCACGCGCAGCCATCTTGTACCACGGCGGACTGTCCGATCATGCATCGCCACTCGCCCACTCTATCCAGTCCACCGGTCATCGCCTGTCACACGCCCAACCTACCCTCGATCTCTGCACACCTCACAAAATAATGAGACAGCCTCCGACGGGAGAGGGGGTTACGCCATGGTTGGCTCTGGGCGACTATTCGAACCAGCCGTAGAACATGTCGGCTCCCCAGAAGGCCGCGTACGACACGACGGCATATTTAACCATCTTGCCGAGCCAGCAGGCTGCCGTGAACCTGTTGATCGGGTATCTCATCGAGCCTGCCGCGAATCCGGCGATGTCAAAGAAGGGATTGGGCGTGGCCGCGAAGATGAAGATGGTGATCATGCCACGGGCCTCGATCCAACTCCTGAGCCGGGCATACCACGTCACATACCACCTGCTGCGACCGGCAACTCTCCTGACCGCGCCGTAGGAGCCTGCGCCGGCAAGGTAGGCGGCGAGTTCCCCTATAGTCGAGCCGGTTCCTCCCGCGAGGGCGACCAAGAGCGGATTCCAGATCGTCGCCCCAATGATGACGGTGGCAATCCCTGGGACCGGTAGAATGAAAGACCCGCTGCCAATGACATTCGCGATGAGAATGCCCGTGTAGCCTAGCGGTTCGAGACCTTCAATCGTGCGGAGTTTATCGAAGTCATTCCTGAAGATAATGACAGCGACAGTCATGGCGACGACGGGCAGGAAGGCCCCCGCAAGCAGGAGATACCGGACTATCCGAGGCTGTTCCAACGCGGTGGATGAGTCGGACTGGTCATCCACCGCCTTCGATTCTGATGTCATGAGTCGTGCAACCCTTCAACTGCGCGTGTGTTTCGCGAAGGGGCTTCCTATCTGACGATGCGGCGGAACGGTTCCCGCCCAATCTCGGCCTCGAGGAGGGTGTCGAGTTCCCCTTCGAGCGCGCGCATGATGACGCGCATCGAGTCGGCGGCGGCCTCGGCCGTGATGGCGATGTCCTCGTCGGTGTGCGCCATTGTCGCCTTGAACGAGGCCGGAGCAAAGACGCCGCGCTTGGCCATCTCCTGGATGAACAGCGTGTTGATCGGCTTGTTCATGGCCGGGTCGGGCACGTCGAACGACAGCGTCGGCGCCGTGTGAATGCCGGTGACCTGGGCGGAGATGCCGACCGAGTCGACGGCGTCCTGGAGAGCAGCCGCCATTTTGTCGCCGAACTCCTTGAAGAACTCGGTCGAGTTTCGCCGCTTGAGCTCGTTGATGGTCCTGACCGCGGCAGCGAGGCCGATGCTGTCACTCCAGTAGCAGCTGGAGGCACACATACGGTCTGCAGGCGCCA
>JAPPDQ010000361.1:0-373 GCA_028875495.1 Chloroflexota bacterium | reverse complement strand
GGCCGATGTTGTCGCTCCAGTAGGAGCTGGAGATAAACATGCGGTCGGCAGGCTCCATCGCCTCGCGGGAGCCGACGACGCAGCCCATCGGGTAGCCGTTGGACATGGCCTTGGCGAAGACGGACATGTCGGGGGTGATGCCGAGCCACTCCTGCGCGCTGCCGAGGGAGATGCGCCAACCAGAGGAGACCTCGTCGAAGATCAGGAGCGCGTCGTTGGCGTGACAGAGGTCCTTGACAGCTTCGAGGTACCCGTCCTTCGGTCGCTCGGAGCGCATCGGCTCCATCATGACCGCTGCAACCTCGCCCTTGTTCTCCTCGAAGAGCTGCCGCAGGTTGTCGATGTCCTCGTAGCTGAAGGGAATCGCAGTGCC
>JAPPDQ010000294.1 GCA_028875495.1 Chloroflexota bacterium | reverse complement strand
CATGGACGGGACTGAATTCTCCCTCCGGGTTCTAGAACCGAGCGCCATTGTCTATGAGGAAGGTGATCACGTCGTCCGAGTCCTTTTTGGGGAATGCGGAGGAGAGGGCAGCCGCGCCCGCCGTTTTGATAATGCAGGGGTGCTCGGCGAGGAGGGACTTCATTCGTCGCAGATCGGGAGCGTAGTTGCCCTCACCATCAATGACGGCCGCTTCGACGAACTCCTGCTCGGCCGGAGTCATGTCGGCGCGCTTCTTCCGCGACCAGTTCAGGTCCTCGATGGGCTTCCAGACCCATTCGACGCGCTGTTCGCGGGTGGGTTTTTTTCGTGTAGGGGGCATGATTGTGGTCAGGAGGAAATTCTGCGTATTGGTTGTGGGTTACCTGGCCCCTGTGTGAGCCAGGTCGCGTCGGAAGCGGATTTGTCGTCGGTTATCTCGAACTTCGCCACCGCGACTCCACCCCATGGCCTCATAGAAGGCGATTCCTCGCTCGTAGCCTTCGACGGTCCACAGTATCGCCTCGCGATACCCGTCGGATACGAGATGCTGCAGAGCGAGTGAAATCAGTGCCTTGCCGATTCCCTGTCGCCAGTAGGGTGGATCAATAGCGATGGTATGGAGTTCTCCGAGTTGGGGATCTACCGGGTCTCGGCTCGGGCCGATGCCGGCGAACCCAACGATCGAACCCTCATGCTCCGCCACCCACCAACGATGTGGGATCGGCTGGGTAAGGTCGTGCCTCCAGCGTTCGATACGGTCAGCAGTTACTGTCCTGTTTGCCTGCGACATCAGCTCGCCGAAGCTGGCATTCCATGAGTCGATGTATATTCGAGCTACGGTGTCGGCGTCTTCCGGTGCGGCCGGTCGAATTGTATGGAGTAGTTTCTGTACCTCGCCCTGTTTCATCCTCTTACCGTCGTCACCCTGTTTCCAAGGCGCGGTTGCCGAGGATGCGCTGGTAGTCGTCGTTGGTGATGAAGTGCTTGACCTGCCGCACGAAGTCGGCGAGCGACTCCTCGACGGTCGCGTCGGTCGTGTCGATTTCGATCTTGCGCGTTATCAGCGACTTTTCGAACTCTTCGTCGAAGCGGGCCAGGACGGTCTCGGCATCCTCGCCCTTGAAGTAGGTGGCAGCGTGACGGCGCGGGAAGGGCGTTTCGTGCTTGTTGGCCATGCGATGTCGAATGGCGTCGGGAGAGGCCTTGACCAGCACGAGGACCATGTCGGGATAGAACTCGTTGATTTCGGCGTCGATGCTGCGGGCCATGTTTCGACGGTCGGCGTACATGCCCGGCTTGCCGTAGCCGTAATAGAGTGGAGCGTAGACTGCGTCGCCGTAGTGAAAGTCCATGAGGAACAGGTCCGGATCGATCTTATAGCCCTTTGTGAGCTTGTTGAAGATCTGGTACCGCTGGAAGTGCTCGAGAAGGTGCGGATTGAGGGTGAGCATCTGCTTCTCGGACAGTTCCTTGTGGTGCTCGTGACCCTCCGCGTGGACGATGTGGGGCAGCACGAAGTGGTCGTGGAAGGAGAAGCTCGGCGGAGGACGGAACTCCTGTCCGGTCAGGCCGCTCCACCACTTGTCGATTTCGACGCCGAGGGTGTGCTTGCCCGCGTATTCGCAGCCGATCACGAGGAGTCGCATGGTTGTTTGTTCCTTTCGGGTTATGGATGCTGATGTAGATTCACCGCAGAGAACGCTGAGGGCGCAGAGAGGGATTGGTCAAAAGGTTTGTCGATATGGCACTGGGTCGGCTGAACAACGCATGTCCGAGTGCATGGATTTTAGATTCCTCACTTCGCTTCGCTGCATTCGGAATGACAGAAGTAGGCGGAGATGGAGTTCTGACTATGAGGCCGTTTGGACGCCTCCGGTGAGGCCGCCGTCGACGACTAGGCTTGCGCCGGTGACGTACTTGGCGTCGTCGGAGGCGAGGAAGAGCGCGGCGTGGGCGACGTCCCACGATTCGCCCTGCTTGCCGATGGGGATCATCGCGTCTCGACTTTGCATCATCTCCTCGACGTCGCCGCCCCAGGCCTGAGTGAGGGACGCCTCGACGAACGGGGTGCGCATCATGCCGGGCAGGATGGCGTTGCAGCGGATGCCTTGCCCCGCGAACTCGATGGCGATCTCGCGGGTGAGGGCGACCATGCCGAGCTTTGACGCACCGTAGGGGCCGGACAGGGCGGGCAGGGTGCGGATGCCGTTGATGGACGAGATGTTGACGATGGAGCCGCCTCCCTGCTCGATCATCTGCGGGACGACGGCTCGGCACATGAGGAAGATGCTTTTGAGGTTGACGTCGAGGGTGCGGTCCCAGTCGTCCTCGCTGATTTCGAGGATGCCTCCGGGGATCTCGATCCCGACGTTGTTGTGGAGGATGTCGATGCGACCGTACTCGCTGACGCACTCTTGAGCGATGCGGTTACAGTCCGCGGCGCTGCTCACGTCGGCCTGGGAGGTGAAGCAGGTGCCGCCCTCGCCTTCTATGAGGCGCTTGGTCTCCTCTGCGGCATCGAGGTTGTAGTCGACGAGCATCACGCGCGCGCCCTCGCGGGCGAAGAGCATGGCAGCAGCCTTGCCGTTGCCGATGCCCGGTCCGACCGATCCTGCTCCCGTCACGATTGCCGTCTTGTCGCTTAAACGGTCTCCCATTGGTGTGAGCCTCTTTCTCGATGAACGATGTAGTGGCGGACATGATACCACCGTAGGGCGTAGGCAACGAGAGCGCGCGAGTCGGATGGTCAGGGCTATCTTGACGATGGAAGGAAGCCGTGATCGGGGTGATTGCGGTCTTCATCGCAGCAGGACTCTTGATTGCCGCCGCCGCCGTCTGCGTGTATCCCCTTAGTTAGAGACTCTCTACCCTAATCCTTACTTCCCAGAAATAGCTCCACACAGCCCTCGTACGTCCCCACACAGACAAACCTAACCCCATAGTCTTCAACTGCTATAGGGTCGATTCCGACAAACACTACCACAACAGCGAGTATGTCAAGCGGAGTATCTCCAAACAACGGGACCTTTACCACAACCTGTGATTTGCCCACAACCTCTACCTCGTACCCACCGTCACCAACCAATACTACATCGAAAGCCCAGGTTGTCGAGTCTGAGATTTGAGTCTCGATATCTACCGAGTCAATAAGACCCAAGGCACGTTTTACAATAGCCGAAGTAGATTCTTCCCTACTTGGTCCCAGTACCCTAGCAGCTATCTCTGTCACCAGCTCCGAAGAGTTACCTTCTATCCACAGCGCGGCAGCACCCACTATATCAACCTCAGGGTCTGGCGTAGCGGAAGCGATAGGCATAGAAACAGGCGTAGCCGTCGGAACGGGGGTTGTTGTCGGGGTGGCTGTAGGCACCGGCGAGGGAGTTGGCGACGGTGCGGCGTCGACTAAGGGAGCGATAGGTGTCTGTTGTGGGCCGTCGTTGGCCAACCAGCAGGCGGAAGTGCCCACGACCAAGATGAGCAGAACACAGACGACCGTCCTATGCATCATAGGCGCTCATCTCCCTGCAAACAAAACGCGGACAGGACTGTCCGCGTCCCCCTCTACAACATTTACCATACCACAAGTGGTGTTAGTCTTCCTTGCAGGCAATCTGAATTAGGGAAGCTGGGGACCGACTACAGATCCGGAACAATCGTCAACACAAAGGCTTTTAATTTTGTCCAGACGGGTGGGCAAACGTTTCCTGAAATGCGAACTTTAGGTGGGTTGTTGTCTTGTGACAACCAGCCCCAGGGATTGTGACAGCCGTGTCTGCACTCCATTAGTGGCAGACTGAGAACGGCTAACGTGGGGTGTCTGTCCCTATGAACACTTAGGCTAACGCTCTGTTCGTTGTAGGTGGATCGATTCTTGGGTATGGAACTAACGTCGGTACGGTTCGATCCTATGGTTGAAAGCGCAGAGAGTACAGATCGGCGTCCTTCATCACGAACCGCAGTCGCACCGGCTTGCCCGCCAGCTCGCTCACCGAGCAGCCGCGCTCCCACGCAACGGAGCGTGCGATCTCGTCGCCGACCAGCTCGCGGCACTCATTCAGGCCATGGCCGGGCAAGGGTCTGCCTTCAGCGTCCTGGATCTCGACCCTGATGCTCCCGGCGGCGCTGGTGGAGTAGTTGATCTCCAGTTGCTTGCCTGAGAACGTGAACGGACGGGTGGTCATCTCACCGCCGTCGTAGGGCGCATTGAGTGATGTAAAGCCGTCCAGGCGCAGAGTCATCCGCTCGAGGTAGGCCGTCTTCTGGCCGTAGTTGCGGTTCACGTACAACGACATCTCGGTGGGACCCGTCTGCACCACGCCGCACGCCGGATAGTTGTTCCGCGTCGTCCAGTTGCTGAGGCCGATGCCCGGCCTGACGAAACTCTCCCTGAATGTGAAGTCGTACATCGTCGTCCCGGCCCGGGAGGTGAGGAATACCCCGTCCGCCACGTCTCCCACCCCACCGGCCTTCTCACCGACCTCTGCATCGTAGAACCGCCGCACCTCTTCAGTGATCACACGAGTGCGGGCAAAGGCAATGTCGTCTTCCCGGGAAATGTGACGCTCGTCCGCGAAGAAAATACGGCCGGGCATTGAGATGTAGATGTGGGGGGCGCGGAAGTAGGGTTGAGTCTGGTTCGTGTAGAGATGCTCGGACGGGGTTGTGGTGCCCGTATCGCTGTATTCCATCAAGGTGGGCCCCGTCCAGTTGACGAAGTCCTCGGAGGTCGCCCTCGCCGTGGCGCGTGTACGGCCCTCCAGGTGGCGGGCGTCGAGCAGGG
>JAPPDQ010000373.1 GCA_028875495.1 Chloroflexota bacterium | reverse complement strand
GGAACCTTCCTGGGTCCGACTCTTCCGTTGAGAAGTTGGGAATTAATCGCTCGGTAATCCGGCGTTTCCCCAAGTCGGGCCTGCTCAGGTCCTCGAGCCTGATGTAGAGGGTGTCGCCCGTTATCGGCTCCGTCGCTCCCACAAACTCGATGGTACCGCGAATGGTTGGGAGTGCAGGAGGCTCGGCGCTGATCGGATCCAACTTCGGTGGGGACCCGGGTGTGAGTTGGTAAACGTCGTCGTTTATGTGGAGATTGACGACCGTATCCGGCTCAGGGAACGCGCCGATCGTGATTTCCCAATCGGCCGTGTCGATCACGGCGGCGCAGGCGATGTCCGCAGATGCCGGCACGACGTTGTAGACCTCAACGTCGATGCTGTCCTCGTCGCGAAGTCGGCGGACGGCTTCATATCCATTGGGACGCGCACAGGCGTTGGGCTGAAGCGAAGTGACCTTCAGCACATACGTATTCGGGTCTCCAGGGGACGTCGTAAGCTCGAAATCGGTTATCGGCGCCTCCACACGCACCAGTGCCTCGGTGTCCTCGGCCTGCTCTATGACCACCGGTTCTACCGTCACGTTAATGGCGTTGAGCACACTTGAACCGACTGCCGTGGTCGCGGGATATTGAGCAGTCCATGCGAAGTCTCCTTCGGATATGTCACTTGAGTTGTCGGCGTCGAGGTGGACACGGACCCTGTACGTGTCCTTTGGCTCCATCTCCCGATGCTCGATCAGATACCTGTAGGTCGGCAGGTCTGAGGGATCGACGGTTACGTCACGAATGACCTGTTCGACGAGGGTCTTGCCTGCGTCGTCTTGAATGCTGATGTCTTCCAGCCGGACGTAGATTGTCGCGCCGCTGATTCGATTCTGAACGCCCTTAAAGGTGATTTCGCCCTCGATGAGCTTGTTGCCCCGTCTGCTCGGTTGGGGCTTCGGCGTTGCCGTCGGCTCGCTGTCTCCGCCGTCACTTGCACACGCGATGGCGATGGGTGCGAACAGCGCGATCAGACCGACTATCAGCCACGTCTTCATTTTTTCGTGCTTCCTCCTGTATTCGATAACGCATTTTGGTACGACGCGTTATCAGTCCCGGATGGTGACACCGGGCAAGACGGAGCTTCCCCGTACAAGAAACGTACCACTGCCAAGCCTTCCCCGTCCAGACGACGCACCATCCATTCATGCTCAATGCTACAATGGCGCGCACATATCGAACGATGGAGAGTACCATGTCGGACTTTACGGGAGTCTATCCGGCGATTATCACACCGATGACTGCTGCCGGGGACCTGAACGAAGAGGCGTTTCGCGTTGTCTACGAAGGCAACGTCCGCGCCGGCGCACACGGGTTTTGGGTTGCCGGAGGGACAGGCGAGAGCGTCTATCTCACGGAGGCTGAGAACAACCGCATCGCCGAGATGGCCGCCGACCAGAACGGCGGTCGTGTGAAGAACATCATGCACGTCGGGGCGGCAACGACCACGCAGGCAGCGCGGCAGGCCGAGCACGCCGCCAAAGCGGGAGTCGAGGCGATCTGCGCGGTTCCTCCGTTCTTCTACGGTGTGGAAGACGAGGCGATCGTCGAGTACTACCGCGTCGTCGGCAGCGCCGCCGACCTGCCGCTGTTTGCCTACAATCTCCCGCACGCCACCGGGGTCGACATCGTCCCCGAACTCATGGCGAAGATACAGGACAAAGTCCCGCAACTGAGAGGACTGAAGCACTCTTCAACTGAGTTCCACAACGTTGCCGCATATGTCGAGATGGGGCTGGACTGCTTCATCGGCAGTTCGCTGCTGATGGCTCCCGCTCTCGCGATAGGCGCGGTGGGTTGCATCGATGGCCCACTGTGTATCGTTCCGGAGCTTTGGGTGGACATCTGGAACGCTCATCGCGCGGGGGACGGAGAGGCAGCGCTTGCCGCTCAGAGGCGTGCCACGGAATTCGTGACGCTCAGCCGCACCATTCCGTTCCCGGCGGGCTTCAAGACCCTGTGCGAAGCTCGCTTTGAAATAGAGTGCGGCGACCCACGGCCTCCCTTTCCGCCGGCTTCGGAAGAGCAGAAGATGGGTCTCATAGCGACTGCGAGGTCTCAAGGCTGGCTTGATCTCTAACCACACAGAGTCGCCATGAGCTTCGCGTCGGCACAAATTGATCCCTCATCGTCCTTGGCGGTGAGGACGTTCCTCTTTGCAGTCGCCCTCGTCCTAATGTTGTTCCTCCTGAGCGCGGGTGGCGCTGGAGGGCAGGAGGCGGACGACCACGGGAATACCATAAGCGCCCCGACCAACCTGCCCCTTGGGTCTTCCATTGAAGGACGTATCGACCCGGCCGACGATCAGGACGTGTTTAGGCTGGACCTGTCGGGTAGATCGGGGACGACGGATGTCTGGATATACACCACTGGCCAGCTTGACACCGTCGGATATTTGTTCGACAGCAGAGGCAACCGACTGTTGGCGAACGACGACAGTCGTATGATCAACAGGTGGAGTAATTTTCATCTCCGTGCCAGCCTCAGTCCGGGAGTCTACTATGTGGCCGTTGTCAGCTACTTGAGCCAGCATATTGGAGACTACACCCTGTACGCAGAGACCGTATCTGACATCGGTAACACAATCGGCACAGCCACTCGCCTGAGTATGGATGCCCCAACTCCCGGCACGATTGATTCTCAGAACGATGCTGGCTACTTCAGGCTGGAGTTTACCGAGCCCACAGACGTGGTCGTCTACGCGAAGAATCCCAGTCTCTTCCGCTACCTAGAGTCGCAGAATACATGGAGTCGTTTGCCACTTGAACCTCTTGAAGTCCAAGTGTTCGACAGCGGAAATGAAGAGATCACCATAAATGTCTATCCCGAACCGCGTGCCGGGCAGCGTGATGGCTTCGAAATTCGCGACGATTTCGGCCCTGGAACGTACTACGTCAAGATCAGCGCTCCAACCGATGTCACCAACTACCCCGTGCCGTACACAATCCACGCCTTCGAAGATGTGAGGTACACCGACTTCATCGATGAATGCGAAGCCAAAACAAGCCAGTTGAACAACCCTCTAATCAGCGACTCCCTCTACGCGTGCCAGTGGCACCTCGACAATCCCAGCGAGACGGATATCAATGTCGAACCTGTGTGGGAGGAAGGTATCAAGGGCGAAGGCGTTAATGTCGCAATAGTCGACGACGGCATGTACTACACCCACGAGGATCTGAGAGACAGTATAGACACGTCACGGAATCACGACTATACCGGCAACGAGGACATATACAGCCCGTTCGAGCATCATGGCACCCACGTCGCCGGCCTCATTGCGGCACGAGATAACAATATCGGGGTGCGTGGCGTTGCACCGCGAGCCACTGTTTACGGGTATAACTTCCTCGCCGGCGAAAGGACAGTTTCAAACATAGCGGACGCCATGTCGCGAAACGCTGGCGTTACCGCAGTGTCCAATAACAGTTGGGGTCCTCGTGATGGACCCGGGCTCGATGGAGCCAATGCCTTCTGGAAACGATCAATAGAAAACGGGGTTAGAGTGGGTTACGGCGACAAGGGAACGCTGTATGTTTTTTCCGCTGGCAATGGACACGAGGAGGGTGACAACTCAAACTTCGATGAGTACGTCAATCACTACGCCGTGACCGCGGTCTGCGCCGTGAATGACCACGACACCAGGAGCGGCTTCTCAGAATTGGGAGCCAACCTATGGGTCTGTGCGCCGTCAAATGATGAAACAGACTTTCACCAGGGCATCCTCACCACCGAAAACTCTGACCGTTACTACGAAGAGTTCGGTGGGACATCCTCGTCGACTCCCATCGTTGCAGGCGTGGCGGCGCTGGTGCGAAGCGCCAATCCCGATCTCACGTGGCGGGATGTGAAACTGGTCCTTGCCGGATCCGCGCGGAAGAACGACGCTCGGAACACCGGGTGGCAGGAAGGAACGCGGAAGTACGACGCCCAATCTGAAGAAGACCGCTATCACTTCAACCACGAGTATGGGTTCGGAGTTGTCGATGCAAAGGCCGCCGTCGATCTTGCAAAGAAATGGCGCAGCCTTCCGTCTTTGGAGAGCGTGCCGCTGACGTCGAATTCGCTGAACTTGGTCATTCCCGACGCACCCATTATCGGCCCTCCCGCGACGGTCGAGACCGCACTCAGATTGAGTTCCGGTGTAAAGTTCGTCGAGTTTGTAGAAATCAACACGTCCTTCCGTCACGGATCCTTCCGCGACCTCACAATCGAGCTAGAGTCTCCTTCCGGCGCCGTCTCTCAACTGTCCGTACCGTTCGATACGCGCACCGACGAAGATCGCTCCTTTGCACACGTGGAACTGAATGGTTCGTTTCGCTTCGGTTCCGCGAAACATCTGGGCGAAGACCCGAATGGCACATGGAAGCTGCGGATTACCGACCACATACCGACAGTGGGGGGAACCCTGGATTCGTGGAACATCAAGGTCTATGGGCATGAGAGTCCACCCGGCGCACCCACGATGGACTCCGTCACGGCGGACGTTGGAACCCTCAAGGTCGCGTGGAGCGCTCCCGCCGACACGGGGAGTTCGCAAGTCACCTCGTATGACTTGCGGTACATACAGACCTCCACCGACGAGACGGTAGACTCCAACTGGACTGTCGTGGAAGACGTATGGAATGCGGTGTCGTCCGGCAGCTTGGAGTACCTCATCACCTCACTGGTTGGTGGGGCTCGGTACGACGTACAGATACGCGCCGTCAATCGTGCCGGAGCCGGATCCTGGTCGGAACCCT
>JAPPDQ010000264.1 GCA_028875495.1 Chloroflexota bacterium | reverse complement strand
AGCCAGCATCATCAGCGTCATCGAGACACGGAATGACCTGGTCATGCGGGAACGTTAACGCGCAGCCTTGCAGGGCCATGCTCACGTCAACGCCACCGTTGACGCTGCCCAACTGAGGGGACCCGTCTTGTCAGTAGTTCATCGGCCACCCATGGAGGCGCTCAAGACCTGCTCTGAGCTCGGGCTTCTTGCTCGCCGCGATAGCTGATCGCTCGTGGACGTTCACCGACTGCTGGCGTCGGCTGTCGTGGCCGAGTCTATGCCTCTCGATGACTGTGGTGGGCTGTTCGGGGTGTCGGCGGTGCTGGCAGGAATGTTGCGCCGGTCGATCGCCGGGGCGCTGGGCACGAACGGCTTGAGGTCCTGCAGGACGTCGCCGTAGAAGCCGATCACAGCGTCGAGCACTGAGTCGATGAAGCCCTTCTTGCGTGTGCTGCGGCGACCCTGGCCCATAGGCGCGGAATAGCGGAGCTGGAACCGCGCTGGCATCTGTTTGGTCGGTCCCAGTCCGTTGCGGGGATCGTCGCGCAACTC
This sequence comes from Chloroflexota bacterium, assembly GCA_028875495.1. Taxonomy (GTDB): domain Bacteria; phylum Chloroflexota; class Dehalococcoidia; order Lucifugimonadales; family VXLM01; genus VXLM01. Next base: position 4,297 of record JAPPDQ010000264.1, on the reverse strand, counting down.
TTCCAACGAGGCTGTCACGGGATGCTTGGCGTTGCGCGCGTAAGCGTCCACGAGCAACGAACCATTGGCCGACTTGAGCTGCTTCGTCAACCACACCACGGCTGCTCTGGGGGTGCGGTCGTTGGGTGCTGTGAAGGTGGTGTGCAGGATCACGCGGGAGGTCCTGATGTCAGCTGTGACTGAGATGTCCGCTATCGCGTCTGGGACCCGCAAGACACCGGTCAGCGTGCCGTCGGCACATAGGGACTGCACGAACTCCTTGTTGCGCACTCGAGGGTTCTGCTGGTGAGAGCGCGGGATCACCTCGGTCACATCCGAGCCGATCTCGGTTCCCAGGCGCAGCGCAGCAACTCGAAGCAACTGATCCCACCGCTGGCACACCTCGATTGCTTCGGGGCTGTTGCGCGACAGGCTTCCCTCTACCGCGCCGCCGCGCACAGTGGTCCAGTTGTCGCCCATGTCAGCGAAGTCCAGCACCCCGGACTTGGGATGCGACATGTACCGGATCAACTCTTCAAGGATCCAGGCCTGCTCGGGATCATCTACACCGCGATGAGTGTGCTCCTTCACCGCTTCGGACATGATCAGCATCCACGACAGATGATGAACCGCCACCTTGGAGTTCGACCTCACGCGCAGACCCTCGGTGGGATGCACGCCGGGCGCCGGCGCGATCTCATTGGAGATCGTCACAATGGCATCAACACCCGCCGCGCGAGCCGCGTCCAGATAAGCGTTGATCTGATCCGCGTCGAGCTTGGCTGTGCCGGTCTTGGTCTCCACGAACGCCTCGTAGGAGATCCGTTTGCCCACCGAGACTCGAATCAGCCCATCGGGACGAACAGTGCCGTCATCCACCTCAATCACAGGCTGTAGGAACGCCTCTACCCGAGCGCTCTTGGCGCGGGTCGCGCCCAGCGGCCCCAACAGCGCCACACTGAACGGCCGCACGATCGAGAGCACTGCGAGTAGCGCTGAAGTGGCCCTGTCCTCTGCCTCTGTCTGGCCCTTGATTCCAGAAATGGGTATCAGTCGGGCGCGCTCTAGCTCACTCATTGGCTCTCCAAGTCGGTCTCACCGGACAAGTCGAGCGCTAACCCTAGACGCGAATGACCAACCCGCTCGCCGCCCAAGTGCGCTCAACGGGAGAATGGTCGCTACGGGACGAGGAAAGAACGATAGGAGTGACATCTTGGAGGGAATGCTCACCGACGTAGCCACCTGACCGCCGCGACGATGCTGCACGCCCCTGATCTGTCTTTGATGTTCCGTCATCCTCGCGCTACTTTGTGACCATCTATTCCCCGCCCGCTGGACGGCTCACCGCGATGCCGTCCCCAGGCGGGTGTTCCTGTATGACGCTCTCGCGGGCCTACTCGCTCCGGCCCCGAAACAGGTCGGACTCAGCACCTACGCTGGCCATCTCTGCTGGAAGCCGAGGTCCAATGAAGGAGACGAGCTATGACCGCGGATGACTTCAAGCGAAGCGCGCCAAGCGCGATAGCCCGTTGGGAGCACGCTGTAGACATGCCTTTGCTGGTTCTTGCGCTGGCGAGCGTCCCGCTTGTGGTGCTGGAAGACACTTCACGGGGGGCAGTGTCTTCGGCGGCGACAGTTGCCAACTGGGCGATATGGGGACTGTTCGCCGTTGACCTAGCCGTCAGGGTGTGGCTCGCCCGCGGCCATCGACGGAAGTACCTGACTTCGCACTGGTATGACGTCGGCATCGTCATCCTGTCAGTGCTGCCCTACTTCCGGCCTCTGCGGATTCTGCGCTCCGCGAGAGCGCTACGCGTTCTACGGGCAGCCCGCGTGACCGTCTACGCCACCAGTATCTGGCAAGTGGCTCTTCGCCTATGGGGAGGCCTCGCTGGGCGCGCCGTGATAGTGGTGATCCCGGTCGTCCTCGCCGCCGGTTCAGCCGGAGTGTGGCTGGTAGAGAACGACAGCAACGATGCCATTGACCACTACGGAGACGCCGCGTGGTGGGCAATCACTACCATCACCACCGTCGGCTACGGCGACATCGCTCCCGTGACGACAGAGGGCCGGCTCATCGCCGCAGTGCTCATGATCACCGGGATAGCCGCGTTTGGGGTTGTGACCGCGAATGTCGCAGCCGGGTTAACAAGGCAACGACAGCAGGAGCAGAACATCAGTGACCAACTGGAAGAACTACGGGCTGCCGTCAACGAACTGAGACAGCGACAACTCTGAGCCTGCCCACACCACCGAGTCACGGGCCTTCGCGAGGCCGCCGTCAGCGAGCAGCCACTAGCAGGTCGACCTGGGCCTCGTTATGACGGATGCCCGATGATCACTTCAATGGGATTCTCCCGTAAGGACGGAACGTGTTCGTGCGTCGTAATAGGTTTGCGCGACACTCCCCAGGCACGGGTGATGCGTCCACGCTCATCCATCCAGAACCGCTCCGGCGTAGGCAATCCCACCCGTGCCTGTTCATGCAGATTGAACCAATCAACTGCACGAGCATGAATGCCAGGGAGCATGTACCCATACCGGTCCTTCCTGAACCCCACGAAGCGTTGCTCTTGGGTGTCTTTGTGATGACCTAGGACAACGCGGGCATCTACCCTTTCCGGCGACTCTGGGAAATCAGAGACGACGTTGGACAGGAGCTTGTGGCTCCCTTGTCCGATCTTGCCCGACGTGCAGACATACAAGTCGCCTTCGACTACTTGCAGGAAATGGCACTGGCAGTCGAAGCGTGGCCAACTGTCCATCTGGAACGACTTGGAGGTATTGCAGGCTTCGTGCATGGGCTGGCAGTTCCAGTCCTGTTCGAACTCGTTCTCTCTGCCCCTCGCCACCTTGGTAAACAGCGACCGCGGAATAATGTGGTCACGGTTGTGGCGCTGGCCCTGCTCGATCTCCTTGCCGCAGCCTCCGAGGTGAACCCCACAGAGCCTGTCATCGCGGCGAAGCATCCGCTTCATGGCATGTCTCGCCTTAGGCATAGGTCACTCCTGCCGAGAGCGCGACGCAGTCCAGCCAAGATGGCAGGTCCACCTGCCGCCATGCCTGCTCCGACTGTTCGGCCCCGTATGCCATCGTTGTAACTTACCCCACGGTCTCCGACCTCGCCCTCAGCAGCGGCGGTAACCGGAGGATTCCAACTTCTGGGCCTCCACCAGCGCCCGCCAGGACGCCGGTTAACCCTTCCCCCATTCTCTCGCTCATCGGTAGAGGATCTGGAATTGATGTCAGTCAGGGGTGCCGAGCCACTCCGCACGGGACACGCCCGCCTGTCTAAGGATCTCACGGAGTAGGGAAACCCCAATGTCCTTGCGCTGGTGAGGGTTGGGAATGTGGACCTTCCGCGGACCCTTGACCATGTAGTCGTGGCCCTTCGATGTTCTCGGACCGTCCCAGCCGAGTTGCCGAAGCCGCCTTACCAGGGCAACCCTCGTCGTCGGCGACAATCGGACGCTCATCCGCTCAGGACTAGATGAACGCCCTCCATGCTGGGAATGTCGTCGTCTCCGTCCTCGACCTTGAGGCTGGCCCAGCCGATCAGAACGGACTTCAACTCATCGAGTGCTCCCCCATCAGAATCGCCGAAGCCCCAGGCTCCTTCGATGCCAGCGACCGTCGCGACGTATCCCGCCGGATCGTCGATCGAGCGGACGATTGCGTGCGAAACGGCGATCTCGGCCCACAGGGCAATCAGTCGCTCAAGCGCAGCTCCAGAGTCGTGGACAAGCTCAGACTCCCGGGATTGGGGCCCATCCTGCTCCCCGTCCGGGTCCTCCGCGTCTGACAGCAGCCTGTGAAGGTCGGTGTCCGTCGGCCAGTACCTGTGCTCCTCGTCACTCCTGTCGGGGAAGATCTCGTGCTTCGAGTCAGATTGCACCGACGGGCGCCCCGTTTGCGAGAAGGTGACCTCCGCTTCAAGGTCCCTCGATCCCAGCGTCGTCGCCATCAAATTCCACCTTCCTCGGTGGCTGAAATGGACAGAACGTTGTTTGACTCGATCAGATAGACGGGCTGTCCCTTCGGGTCAGTCTGTCCGTCAACGCGGTAGACGTTCACAACGACCAGCTTGACGCGTGCCACGGTGCCGTCGTCAAGCAGATACTCGTTCCAGTGCTCACCGGTTGCGCGGAATCCCACCTCCGTAACTCGGATGGGATTGCCGTCAGGTCCGGGTAGCTGGCGTTTGCGCTCCAAGCTTCTGCTCCCTCCACAGCGACCGGGGCCGAGGTGTCGGCATCTGTCGTAGTAGTGGGCCGTAGGGGATTTGAACCTCTGACCTCCTGCGTGTCGAGCAGGCGCT
>JAPPDQ010000006.1 GCA_028875495.1 Chloroflexota bacterium | reverse complement strand
CGATTGTCTGGCCGTCCTTCCCGAATTTCCACCCGACAGCGCCCAATTGGTGCTAACGTCCCCTCCGTACTTCAATGCCAAGCCTGAATATACAGAATACCTTGATTATCCGTCGTATCTGAACACCCTAGGCAAGGCTTTTGAGGCATGCCACGCGATCCTTGCGGAGGGACGTTTTCTGATCGTTAACGTCTCGCCCGTTTTAGTGCGACGCACTTCCCGAAACACGGCCAGCAGACGACTGCCGATTCCTTTCGACCTTCATCCCATCCTCGACCGGATAGGATTTGAGTTCATTGATGACATCATATGGCGTAAACCGGAAGGGGCCGGCTGGAACTTGGGACGTGGACGCCGATTTGCTGCAGATCGCCAACCGCTTCAATACAAGCCCGTGACCGTGACCGAGTACGTTCTCGTCTATCGAAAGAAAACCGACCGCCTGATTGACTGGAACCTGCGTAATCATCCAGACCAGGACGCTCTGAACAGATCCCTCGTCTTGGGAGAATACGACAAGACCAACGTCTGGGACATCACGCCCTCTTACCATAGAACCCATCCCGCCGTCTTCCCCGACGACCTCGTTTGCCGAATAATCCGGTACTACTCCTTCAAGGGCGATGTCGTCCTCGATCCATTCGCTGGAAGCGGCACGGTAGGCCGCGTGGCGTCAGAGATGGGTCGTAGATTTATCCTCGTGGAGAAGCGCGCCGACTATTTCGCTGAGATTCGTCAGGACTTACGGATGTCTATGTTTGAAAGCCCGACGGACTTCGACGATCTCCAATACCGTTGGAGCGCCGAATGACCGCTCCACGTCTCTATGACTTGAGTTCAGCTGAAGGAGTACGGGAGATAGTTGCCGCTCTATGCCTCGGTTACAACTATCGCCTGTATACCGAGGGTGAGACTCGCAACCAACTGCTAGAGGCATACAGTCAGCTTCTTGCCGTACTGAGACGTCTACCAGCGCAGGCTGACTATGATACATGGATGGAGGCCTTACGAACTCAGATCGATCAAGCTGACAACAGACTTGAGTGGTGGCTGCTTGGATTGGGTAAGAAGACTGCGGACAACTTTGGTATCAATAGATCCAATCGCCTTGAGTATCTTGAAGAGGTCGGTCAGCACTTGCTGGCAACCGTTGGGGACAATAAAGATACATCCTTTGCAGACACGATGTTGATGCTTTGGGCGGGTGCCGCTACGTTGACTATCAGAGGTGCGAGGAAATCTGAGGCGGGCAAGACCTTGGAGCGGGCTTTCCTTCGAGCCACACTCACTATTCTCGGGCTGGAGGAAGATACCGATTTCTGGCTGAACATGCGGCGAGATGCCGAGGTGTCGCGTGAAATCGACGTTGAGATAGCCAGTCGTCGTGGACGAATCAGGGTGGAGATGGGATTGATAGCCCAAGGTAATCAAGAAGTGATCGAGGATAAGATATTACGTGTTGGGACTAGAGGGATGGTTATCTTTGACAAAATCGGCCCGAGGTCGAATGCGTATCAGACCGCCGCAGACAACCAAGTCGCATTTATTCAGATCCGAAATAATCGCCCTCTGCAGGCTATGTATGACTACCTATCAGGTCTAGTAGAAAAGACACTACGCAAGCCGCCTGCTGAACAGGAGGAGATTCGCGCCGCACTCTGGGCCTTGCCCGATGAGTTATTCATTTCCGGCCTCTTGCCAAGTAGTGAAGCAAGCTCTAAGTAACCGAAGTCCGAGCACTGCCCGTCAAAGCTACTAATCCTCCCCCTCGTACGTAACTGCCAGCTCCACGTTCGTCAGCACCACGTCGCTAACGACCTGCGGGTTCCGGTGCTCCAGGACGACCTTGACCGTGTGCTTCCCCTTGGCCGCCTCTTCAGAGTCGAGATCGAGCAGGAACCACGAAGCGTTGCCGACATCGTGTATTTGGGCGTCCATCGGGTTGCCGGCGGTGTCCTCGGCCAGATGGTACTCCCGCCGCACGTCCGACCGCTCCTCGCCGTCCCAGTAGACCTTGATCACGTCTCCAACCACCCACTCGTCGAGGAACAGCCGGAGCCTGATGTCGGCAGGCTGGTTCGCCTCAAGGTCGTCGCCCTGCTCGACGGTGATCGTCGGGCCCTCACCTGTCATGGTCGGCTTGAGCGGCACGGGCACCTGACCCCAAAGCCGGTCGTTGTCGAACGCACCCGCCCATGATTGTCCGACCGTGCCGAATGCGTCCTTGTACCGGTGCGCCGCGGCGAAGACCTTGTTGGTACCCGCCAGCGTGTCAACCGAGCCGATCTGGTTCAGCAACTCCCTGCGCGAGTCGCGGTTGGCGTGCCAGTTGAAGAGATAGATGCCGTCGGAACCCGCCGCGTGCCACTGGCTCGCCACCGCGCGCGTGCGCAACTGGTCCTTCAGCAGGGGATTCTCCGGCCCCACGAACCCCGTCCAGTCCCAACCGTCCACTCGCGCGTCGAAGCCCGGATACACCGCTACGTCCGTTCCCTCACACATGGCGAGGTACTGCTCGACGGCGATCAGCGGGTCGGTGTGCGCTCCGCCTGCCGGGATGAGGATGTCGACCAGCCCGTCCGCGATCCACGTCTCCACGTCGTAGCCGATGCGGTAGGACATCTCAGGCGTGCCCGATACTCGCGCAGCGAGGTAGTAGGGCCTCCCACGCTCCTTCGCCAGCTCGTCCGTGACCTCCCTCACCGCCCGCTGAACGTCCGTGATGACGTAGCGCATGCGGTAGCCGTAGTCGTCCGGCAGATGGAATCCGTGCCGCTGCCAGTCGAGCTCGATGCCGTCCCATTCCCAGCGACGCGCCACCTCCTCGCAGTGCCGGAAGCGGTTCTCACGCACCTCGGGATGTTCGAGGTTCCACGACACCGCGAACCACGGCGTTGTCTTGTCGCCCAGCACCCATTCGGGATGCTCGATTCTCATGCGAGTAAGCTCGGTATCCCGCATCGTGGCGAGGTCCGACGGCTGCGCCCCGCCGAAGTGGTTGTCGTTCATCCGCACCGAGGCATACACCTCCATTCCAAGCTCGTGGCCCCGCGTGATGATCTCAGCCTGCGGGTCCTCTCCTCGATCGATCATGGCCCTGACGTTCTCGTGGAAGGTGTACGACCGCGCATTCTCATACACCCTTCCGTGAACGTCCCCGACGGTCTCCAGCACGTCGCTCTCCCACCGGGCCGCGTGCTCGCCCACGCACCAGAAGTGCGCCCGGACCTGCGTGTCCTCCATGGGCCCGTACACCTTGTCGAGGAACTGCTCCATCGTCTGCGGATACTCCGAGTACCCGTGCGGGTTCCCGTCCCAGTTGTATATCAGTCCATATTCCGGTGGCCTTGGCATATCGTTTTTCCCTTCGTCTTTGATGCTTGGTACACTGTTTCGAGGCGCACCGCATTGTAGTCCAGCATCTTCTGAATTGAAACACGCGCAGAGACAAAATCACCAATGCCCATCGAATACCGTCCCATAACCGAAGACGATCTCGAGGCTGCCGCGCGAATCCAAGCGTGGACCTTCCACAGCCACCTCGACGATTCGTGGATGCCAATCGTTCGCGAATGGTTTGAGTTGGGAGACTTCATTGGCGCGTTCGACGGCCAGGATCCCGTGGGGGTCACGGAGCGATACCCCTTTGAGCTGACCGTCCCCGGAGGCAGCGTCACAACCGCCTGCATTCGTGGCGTGACCGTTCTGCCCTCGCACCGCCGACGCGGCCTGCTCACCGAGATGATGAAGCGTCAGCTTACCGCCGTACACGAGAGCGGTCTGTCCCTGTCGGCGCTCGAGGCCTCCGAGACCCCGATCTACGGTCGCTTCGGGTATGGCATCGCCTGCGAGCATGAAAACTGGTCGATAGATCGCCATCGTTCAAGCTACCGCGAGAAGCACTCTTGGGACGGCTCGATCAATATGGTCAAGTCCGATAGGGCAAGGGAGGTCTTCCCCGAGGTCTACAGGGGGGCTGCGCCCCAGCGCGCCGGAGTCATCGTTCAACCGCCAAGCCCTTTCTGGTACGAAGTGATTGGCAAGGAAGACGCAAAGGACACCAATTTCTACGTGGAGTACCGAGAAAGCGAGGTCGAGGGCTGCGCCGTCTATCAAATCAAGGGAGGTATTGTCACGGTGAGCATCTTCCTGGCCTGCAGCGACGACGCCTACGCCGCTCTCTGGCGGTACCTCTTCGATATTGATCTCGTCAGCACCATCAAGGCCTCGGACAGGCCCCGGGATGAACCACTGATCTGGATGCTCCACGACCCCAGGGCACTGGAACGTAAGCCCCGTGACCGCACATGGCTTCGTCTGATCGACGTCCCGAAGGCGCTGTCGTCGAGGACGTACGCAATAGACGGCGAGATTGTCTTCAAGGTCCGCGACAGCTTCTGCCCGTGGAACGACGGGACCTACCACCTAACCGGCAGCCCGTCCGGAGCGACCTGTCGGCCCACCACCAAGTCGCCTGATATCACCCTCTCCGTCGACGACCTGGCCGTTCCCTACCTCGGAGGCTCCCCGTTCACGCCGCTAGCCCACGCAGGCCGCGTTGATGAACACACCCCCGGAGCACTCCGCCGTGCCGACGCCATGTTCGCCACCGAGCTTAAGCCCTGGTCTCCCATGATGACGTGACCGTGCGGGTTCCGGATCGCTGCGTTAATTCCACATTACAGTGGTTTTGGATATATATTCCTTCCATTACTCATTAGACTCGGCTATACTGCCCGAAGATGTATCGCGTTGGACGATAGCAGTTCCCGCAGCAAAGCACCTGAGCAGAAAAGAACTCGTATGCCCATCGAGTACCGCCTGATAACCGAAGACTA
>JAPPDQ010000290.1 GCA_028875495.1 Chloroflexota bacterium | reverse complement strand
CGATCCGGTACCCGACCCCTAGAGCGCCCCATCGGGCCCTCGCCTGTGCAGCGTGCGGTTCGGTTAGGCGGCCACGTGAGGACTTGGGCTTGGGCCATGGGGCGCCCGGCGATGAGCGCGCATGAGCGGAACTACGATCACCGCCGACTGTCCGTCCACGGGCATGTCCGCCAAAGTCGCGAAAGCGGTGATGAGCCAAGCTGACGCGATCCGACGTGAAGATGCCATGTTCGAAGACCCACCGAGGCGGCACGACTACGCTGATTCAGACGGGTTGTGGCCCGGCTGCCCTATCAGTAGCTGTGTCAGGAGCTCGATTCGGACGCATCGGCGATGATTCTTCGTAGCTCCGCCACGGTAAGCGCCCGCTTCGCCTTTCGGTGGATCATCCTGTGGCAATTGGCGCAGACTACCGCCAAATCGGTGGCGGGATCCACTTCGATGCCCTCAGATGGTGCCGCCCCCAGCTCTTGAAGGTGATGCACTTCGACGAACGCGCGACCCCAGGCTCCGTACGTACGTCCGAAATCGAAGCCACAGACTTGGCATAGGTACCCGTGGATCCTGAGGGCAGCCGCCCGTAAGCGGGGGCTCCGCTCGCGCGTTCTTGAGACCACCGCCCGGGATCGCCCCTCTCGTCCGAGAGAGACCTGTTGCTCGTCGGCCCGCATGGATTCCGCGTCGAGGTCGTCGAGAACCGAGGATGGGAGGGAGGCGACGCCCAAGTCACAATACGAACGGACAGCCTGCCACAGTTCTTCCTCAGATCGCGAACCCCAGATGTCGAAGATCGTCGCGTAGCGTCCGCGAAGTGGCGCCGGTCCATCATCGCGACCCCGCCAGCCGCGGCGGCCGGAGTCGACGTGACCGTCGAACCGGTCACGAGTGGCCTTTAGGCTGTTGTGGAACGAGCCGAGGGACCGCCCCGCCCCGAGCGCTTCGAAAAACGCCGCGTACGCTCCCCTCCAGGAGTCAGCGCCTAGCTGTGCCGGCGGCACCCGTTTACGCCCTTCGACCTTCCTGCCATACCGAGACAGAAAGAACGCCACGAGAATGAACTCATCACTCCGTTGAACCGTCATCGTGGCGCGCGACCAACCCGCTCTGGGGTCTGTCGCGGTGTCTCGCGAATCCCCTTAAAGACCAAGACGTCTCCTCTCTCGCTAGCTAGGCAACCCGAAACCAATAGATTCGTCAGAGCCCGCCGGGCAGGGTCGTCTCGACTGGAGGGCCTGGTTCCTAGGGGCGCCCAAAGGTCGTTAGACTGGTTCGACCTCCAGAAATTCGGGGAAGTATCGGTGAATTGGCATGTATTTCCTTACCTCCTTTTTTGGTATCTTCGTTTGATTGCCCACTCCATATGGGATTATCTGACTAAGCCAACGCGCTTCTTTAACTGTCACACGGGGAATCTTGATGGTGTACGGCTCGGCGCCCGAGCGATAGAATGATAGATGTTCGAAATCCAGCCCAGCCAATCTCTCCTGATCCATCTTGGAGACGATAATTCCGCCACAGGTCACCATTTTCGTAGCACCATCTGAGTAGTGGAAGTTGAATATCTGTGTGTACTCGAATCGCTTCTCTACCACGAGCGGCGCGTTCCGGGCAGACAGCGTCGACTCAATCTCGTTCCCGATGATCCTTCGATAGGTTTGTGCTAAGCCCCAGTCGCTCAAATCCTTTCCTTTCACCCCTTCCGGGACTTTCTCTTTCCCAACAGCCCTCCTTAGCTTGTCCAGTCTGACCTTACCGACGTTCTCCTTGAAGTCGACCGACAGGGGTTCACCGCAAACGGTAACGATCAAACACGATCCAGAGGCAAGTTCGGACACTACAAGTTGAATGTCCTCAAGGATCTCGGTGTCAACGCGGCCGTCGTAGTCGAGCCACACGATCGACCGCTTCTTCCAACTCATTTCGGGCAGCCGCTCGTGGGACGGTCCCCACGCCATGGCGATGTGGCCGTAGGGACGGTTGAATTTGACACGAGCTTGTTCGTCCGGTGTATCGCGCTTTTCGATGCTCACCATTGTGCCGATGCCCAACTGTCGGTAAAACAATGCGAAATCGTGGAATTCCAAAGAGCCCATTCCGACATACTGGTAATTGGCGAGCGGCTCAATCCGATATAGGCTTGTCAGCGCCTCGCAAATCATCTTGCGTTCGACATTTTTGGCGGGCCGGACGCGATAGATCACTTCGCCAAGCGTGCCCCTACTCATCGCCGATCTCCGCATCATAGAAGTACTTGAACGTTGTCTTGCCGACTGCTACCCAAGTCGGAGCTCCCAGGTATCGCTTGACTGCTTTGGCCTTGTTCTGACGTACATCGTACTGAATACGCTGAACCGCGGGTGTCTTCACTTGCGGTGTGAACTTGGGAACCACAAACCTCTCGCGAGTCTTGACCTTCGCTAGCTCCGATCGGGTCGCTTTGTCGAGAAGCGCTTGCAGGGGACCCGAATCGGTTGCCTCCTTCTCGGCCTTCAGTTTGTTTAGAAAATCAATGACCGGTCTCATTAACCTTCGCATATGGAGCTTACTCGCTCGGTAGACCGACGAGTCGAGGTCTAGACCGGTCTTGGTCGTGTTCCACGGAAGTAGACCGGCATCGTCCGAGTCAAAGTACGCGTACCCGCGAAACTGGTTGTATTGCCCATGGAATCGAGGGATACGGGTGTCCTCGGTGGATCCCCATCCAGTGACCGACGTCTTGTCGCCCTCGAGGATCAACCTGCCATTGCAGAAGACATGCCATCCAGCAGATGGTGGATCGCCATCCGCGAGACCGACGAAGAACTGGGCGCTGACTTGTGGATCATCGTCGCTCGGATAGTGATACTCAGCGCGGGCAGGCGCCAGCTCGCGTTTGTCGACTAGCTCAAATGGATCGGAATGGATGGGGCGACCCTGCAGAGAAATTGCAAGGTGGTTTGTGATTGGTCCGGTCAACTTGCTTCGAAGCTCTTCCCGTAACCTGTTGCGGAAATGTTCTTGTTCGAACGCCCTTGCGACGTCTGCATGGAGGTTCGAAACAGTAAGGATGGTGCCAACAGCATCCTGGGGAAAGTCTCGATCTTCCTCCAAGCTTGCGAACCGGAACTTCCATTCCTCTCTCTCTGCCCAAGCGGGGATATTCTCAAGGACCACGAAGCGAGCTGTGGGAGTACACGACTCGACCCGGAATTCGTCTCCGATCTTGAAAATCGCGCGTTTCATTCCTACGCCGAACTGTCCGATCGAGTGGGGAAGAACAGGTGTGTTTTCGTCTCTGCCAAAACGAAATGCGTACTTCTCTGCAACCTCGACCGACATTCCTCCACAGTTGTCGGCGATGCGGAGTTCCTGATCAGAAAGGGCGATTCTCACCCAATAGTCGTCGTACGGCCCGTCGCCGGCCTGTCGGCGGGCTCCGTCGACGCAGTTATCGACTAAGTCGAGTATAGCTGGAATAAGAGATATATCCCGGGTCAGCATGTCAATGAACAACTGTTTCGTCGGCATCGCGTCGATCGGGCGATCCCGCACGCCCACCGACAGTTCGGGCAACCTGTCCTCCATCTGGTGTCAACTCCTATATTTGAGTTCGGCAGTATTCGAAGATCGCACGGGCCATGGCAGGGACTATGCTGTTTCCAATCATCCGAAAGCTGTGCCATTTGGTTCGGTGAAAGATGAACCAATCAGGAAATCCCTGGATTCGGGCCGCTTCACGAACCGTAACTACCCGGGGGGCTACGGGATGAATTGGGCGCATCGATTGGTAGCTGCCGCGGTCTCGACCAGTGCCGGCGCGGAGGGTTGGGGCTGGTCGGTCTGGGTGCAAACGTGGGAACCACGACACAGAGTCCCTGGATCCGGGTGCCACCTTGGAGAAGCGCTCAGCCACTGCCGAAGAGTGCCGTGTCGGCTGAAATCCCGATACTCGACGCTCAGCGTGAGCCTGGCGCACCATCGAGCCTGACACGCACGGTGGTGGCCGTCGCATGCTTAGTGCGTAAGCGTTGAGATCATCGGCCAATTCAATCGTCTGCCAACCGAAGTTGGCACGGCTTCTTTTCTCGGTCAAGGGCGCTGGAAGGCCGCAGAAGGCTTCGGCAACTGTGGTTGGTGTGGCGGGCGTGGAGATGGTAGTCGCGTTCAAGGGCGAGTGCGGCTGCTGGATGCCGACTATGATGACACGGCATCGTTCTGTCGCCGCACCAAAATCGGCGGCGTTTAGGACTAAAGGACCTAAGAGTGTGTAATGGTTGACCAAAGGATCGATACTGTCGTCCAGCATTTGGCGGAATCGTGCAGTTAGGATTCCAGGGACGTTCTCAAACACAAAGAAAGGGGGGCGCAATTCATCGACCATGCCGAAAAAACGCGCAACCAGCGAGTTGCGAGGGTCGAGGACATCACGTCGGCCCATGTTGCTGAATCCTTGGCAGGGGGGACCGCCGACGACCCCAGTGATCTGATCAGCGGTGAGGTTAACCTCACTCAGCAGTGCGGTCAAACCTATTTGGCTGAGATCGCGAAGCAGCAGCGGGATCCGCGGGAAGTTGTGTCGATGCGACGAGGTGAGGTCTGGATCGTGATCTGCTGCCACGGCGACATCAAATCCGGCCTGGACTGCACCCAGCGAAAATCCGCCTGCCCCAGAGAACAAATCGACGATCATGCTAACGCATCCGGATGGCGTCTCGCAGGGCATCGAGATCGGTGCCTCGCGACCGGCGCGTGCTCTGGCTCGGACCCCCAGGACCACCTCGGGAGAAACGGGGACCCCCGCCAACCGCCACCCCCCCCGGGTCCCCCAAACCAACCCAAAACCACCACCAGCCCCGCCGAGCAGACTGCGCCC
>JAPPDQ010000149.1:1868-4857 GCA_028875495.1 Chloroflexota bacterium | reverse complement strand
CACGATACGGGGGAGACCTATGCATAATTCCAATTTCTGTCATTCCGAACGCAGCACAGCCCCACCTGTCATTCCGAACGTAGCGCAGCGGAGTGAGGAATCTAAAATCCTTGTCCTCCATGTGGCGTCTCGTAGCTGGAATGGCCTCGATGACGCCCCCCCAAATCCTATATTCCTCGCTATGTTCGGAATGACAGGTTATCGTGCGGGTTACGTAAAAGTTCCCGAAGGCAGGAATCCACATGGTGGCCGGCAGCCGACGATATTCCTACAATCAACCATCAACGCTGACCAACAATCCCCCTCTCCCGTCGTGGGAGAGGGCTAGGGTGAGGATGATTCCCTGGAACACACCTATCCGCTTTATACAACGAACTTCAAAAACAGGACTCTAGCCCCACCCCAATCACCCATCACCCGTCCACCCGCGGCAGTTCGGCGTCGTGCCCCCGCCTCCTGTGGGGATGCACTTGCGGTTCTGAAGGTCGTTCTTCCCCGCCTCGATTGCGGCCTTGACCTTCTCGACCACCGCCGCCGGGATCCACTGCGTCCACAAGTCTTCATTGTTCTTCAGGACGATCAGCGAGGCCACGTTCGGATTTATCCCCAGCCTGCCCCCCGAGATCCGTGCCGACGCCGAGTCGAACACCTCGTCGTCCGCCGTAATCGCACCAAGAAAGTCCACTATCTCCGGTGCGCGCTCCTTTAGCCGCCCGTGCACGACGATCCGCGCCCCGTCCGTCCCCTCGACCATCGTCCCAACGTCGATGACGGCGCCGTCCTCCGACCGCTCTCCCAGCCAGTCGCCCAGCTCCGGGCTCGTCTGCAGGACGATGTCCAGCTCCCCCGTCTCCAGCAGACTTGGGTATTCCTCCACCGTCGTCTCGACCATCTCCACCCCGTAATCGTAGCCATACACGATGACATACCCTACCAGGTGATTGTCGAGCTGAACGCGCTTTTCGTCCCATATCCCTATCCGCACCAGACCCTCCGTCGGCTCATACAACGCGTCGAGGTACGTGTCAGACCGCTCCTGGGCGACCTGCTCCATCACCTCGGCCGGTATCGGCGTTGGAGTTGGCTCGTCGGGCAGGGGAGTCGGCGTCGGCGTGGAGGCTTGGATAGTTGCCCGAACTCCGAAAACTAAGGGGTCTTCCTGCTCCGGCGCGCACGCGCTCAGAGCGACAAGTGCCGTGACCCCGGCGGTCAGGCATACAATTGCATTGCGGACCTTCGACCAACCCATTGTTCATCCCCTCTCTCGCCTGGTGGCGACTCAGTTCAGGATGGCGGCTGTCCGTTGCCCACAGTCTAGGAACGATTGCCCTCGCGTGTCAACCTTCGTCGCCATATAACAGGACCCTTACGAAGTTCGTTCGTGGTGAGCCTTTCGAACCACGAGTATAGCCACCAACAGGCCCCAGTCCCTCATCCTCGCCCACGCGAGTACGCCAGCACCCCAACTCTCCGCAGCCCGAAAATCGCAATCGCCGCCAGCACCCCTAGCGTCGAGAACGCGAACACCCACCGGTACTCACCTCCCGCCACGTCGAGGATGCCCCCGAACAGCACCGGCCCGATCACCCCGCCGAGCAGCCCAAGTGACGCCTGCAGCGCCATCGTCGACCCCAGCCGCCTCGGGTCGGCCACCTCCGTGATGCCCGTCTGGTAGATCGCCGAGTCCGCCGACGCCGCCCACGCGAATACAACGCACACTACGACGATCAGCCCCCACGGCCAGTGTCCTATCCACGCCAGCCCAACCGCGCACACCGCCGACAGCCCCAGGATCAGCGATGCCGCCGTCGTGCGTCCGAGCCTGTCCGACACAGCTCCCCCCATCACCGGGCCTACCGCGCCGAACGCGAGCGCCAGTCCTCCCACCTCCGCCGCCGTGACAATGGCATTCCCCTCCGAAACCCCTCTGGCAACCAGGATGGTCGTGAGAAACACCGGCAGCCACACACGCAGCGCGTACAGGTTCAGTGCGTGTACCGTGTACCCAAGTATCACGAACTGCACCGGCTCGCTCTTGAGCACCGTCGGGTCGAGCCGACCGCGAGAGACCTCCGGCGGCGTATCCGAAACGGAGCGCACCAGAAGGAATATCAGCGGCAGACTCACCGCCGACAGCCCTGCCACCAGCGTGTAGGCGTCCCTCCACTCCATCGTCGCCATCAGCCAGCCCGTCAGCGCAAGCGACCCGCTGTGCGAGGCGTACTGCGCCGTCACGAACAGACCCATCGCCGAACCTCGCCCGTTCCGCTCGAACCGCCGCGCCACGAGCCGAAGTCCCGGTATGTACACGCCGAGGAATCCCACCCCCGCAATCGCCCGAAGGACGACGCCCACCACGACATCGTGCGTAGTCAGCGGAAAGAGCAGGTGCGCCGCCACCGAAAGAACCGCCGACACGTACATGATCCGCTTCGGACCCAGCCGGTCGCTCAGTGGCACCAGGAAGAGTGCCGACGCCGCATACCCCGCCAGGTACGCCGAAAAGAGCGCGCCCGCCCCCGCGTTGTTCAGCCCAAGCTCATCCTTGATCGCCGAGAGCGCCGCCACGTAGCTCGCTATCGGCAGCAGAAGCACGAACAGCGACAGCGACAGCAGAACGAGCCACACGAGGCCGGGTCCTCCCGTCCCCCGCACGGGGTTCGTGCCCTGCGGTTCGCTTGCCAAAGGCCTGTTCGTCCTTTCTAAGGGCGCCGCAAAGCATGAACTATACGAGCCTCAAGGCACAATATCAAACCGCCGGGCTGCGCGCGCCGACCCACCAACTAAGACCGTTCACCCTCAGCCTGTCGAAGGGTGAAACAACCGTGTCGACACGTTCCCTACTTTCTACGCAATTCTTTCTACTTCCTCTCCCCCTCTGCGCTCTCTGCGTTCTCTGCGGTGAATCCTCTTACCCCCTCTCCCATCGTGGGAGAGGGCTGGGGTGAGGGTGATGTCCCCATTAGCCGCGAGCAGTTACGTGAAAGCC
>JAPPDQ010000149.1:0-1858 GCA_028875495.1 Chloroflexota bacterium | reverse complement strand
ATTCTTTCTACTTTCTCTCCCCCTCTGCGCTCTCTGCGTTCTCTGCGGTGAATCCTCGACCTATCAAGGCGCCTGCCTGATACTCTCCATCATCCGCCGCGCCGTCGTCGTGAGCTCGTCGTCCTGCGTCACCTCAAGCACCCGCTCGAGGTCCCGCAGCGCCCTGTCACGCTCGTCGAGATGGGTGTACAGCTGCGCTCGCTGCATGTAGTAGACCGCCTCGAACGGCCTCAGCTCAATCGCCCTCGAAAGGTCCTCCAGCGCCGAGTCGACGTTCCCGTCGTCGAGGTTCACCCGCGCCCGGTTGTGGTACGCGTCGGCGTACTCCGGATCAAGCTGAACGGCCCGTGTGAAGCTCAGAATGGCCGACTCATTGTCGCTCATGTACGTGAAGATGCGCCCCCGCAAATCGTGCGCCTCCACCAGGTCCTCGTCGAGCTGCAACGCCTGGTTGACGCTCGCCATCGCCGCCCGGAGATTGTTCGTCTGAAGCAGCGCCCTGCTCTGGGCCACGTACGCCTCCGTGAACCCCCGGTCCCGCCGTATCGCATGAGTGAATTCCTCGCGTGCCCTCCGGTAGCTGCCGTGCTCCTCGAACTGCAGCCCCTGCTCGTAATGCTCACGCGCAAGCTCCTGCTCCGACGGCCCGGAACACCCCACCGTCCCCGTGACGACCAACACGAAAAGGACGGGCAGTACACCCGTCCGGCAACCCCATCCTCTGAAAAATCGTTCGTATCGGAACACGGCACCCCACAAACCGACCGCTTCAACCATCGCGCCCGCTATCCAGCCCCAAGTCCAAACTGCCCTACCTTATGTCAACTCATTTTGACCACACCTCCACTCCGTCATTCCCGCGAAAGCGGGAATCCACTAGGGTCGGCTAGTGAAAACATGGCCCCACCACATAAATTGGTATTGGAAACTATCTCAAAATGCGCTCCGACGAGTATTCCCCACATACGGGCTCAGAGAAAAACACGTTCGACCTGAGCAGCGTTACGCCCCACGCCGGCGCCGTGCAGGGTGTCAGTAACTGCCACTAAGGCCGGGTAATCACGTAAAGGTTCGTCTGGTGGAAAGATCTATTCCTCTCTTACCTCTGCGCTCTCTGTGTTCTCTGCGGTGAATCTTCTTCTTGTTTTGAGCCGTTACTTGAAAGCTTGTCGAAGGGCAGTTCTCTGCCAACGCACATCGTCGTGAGATAGTTTCTTTCTTCTTTCTTCCCCGCTACTCTCTTCTTTCTTCCCCCCTACTTACTACTTTCTTCCCCTTACAGCAAAGTCGCCTTGTCCACCAGCGTCTCTGCCTTCACCCGGTCGTCCGCCGATAGAGCTACTATCGTGTGGCCCGCCTTGCGCTCGACGATGTGCAGACTCTGGATATTCACGCCCGCGTCCTTGAACCTCTCGGCTACCATCGCGAGCGCCCCCGGCTCGTCTCGCAGCCTGAAGACCAGCGAATCGTCAGACAGCGTCTTGAACCCCGCGTTGGTCAATGCACGCAGCGCCTCGTCGTTGGCGTCCGTCGTCAGGGTAATCGCCCCCTTCTCGTCGAGACCTTGCGCGTCGATGGTCTCGATGTTTATCCCCTCGTCGGCCAGCGCCCGGGCGATGTCCGCGATGACTCCCACTTCATTCTTTGCCAGGACGATGATTCTGTTCATTCTCTCGTTCTCCCATCTTCTGCTAATTCGCTGAACTCCGCCGCAAGTTCGCCATAGCTGTGAGAATAACTGACAACACTCCCAAACCTGTAATTACCCTGAAAATAACCCCCGGCAAACCTCCCGTAGGGGCAACCCTTGTGGTTGCCCGTCTCCGATTTATCCCCTCTCCCTTGATGGGAGAGGGCT
>JAPPDQ010000317.1:2497-4870 GCA_028875495.1 Chloroflexota bacterium | reverse complement strand
CTCGTGCCCGTCGTACACGTCCGCAATGTGCTCTTCAATGGCGTCCGTGACGACCTGATCCGCGTGCCTGAGCGATTTCTCGGTCGCCACGACTTCCGCGCCGAAGACATCGATCTTCGGCTCGTCGATGCGGTCCAGCGCGGCGTTGAACGAAAGCTGGTCGAGGGATTCCAGGTATATCGGCGTACCCGCGCCGATGGTCGTGGCAATAAGTATGCCGATGAACACCGTCAGCAGGAGCTTCCAGTCGTCGGCGATGCGCCGGACGATTACCCTTGTTAGCGAGAGATTCTTCATGTCACGAAAACATGCAGGAGATCGTCGGCTGTTTGATGAGACCCACTTTCGTTAGCCCTAATCCCAAATGAAGGACAACGCCCCCGATAGTCTTAAACGTCGTTCACGCATGGGTGTTAGCCGTCCCACGTGAACACTAAGGAACTACCTCAAAATACGCTTCGACGCGTTTTCTCCACACGCGGGCTCAGAGCCAAATACGTTCGCCCTGAGCTTGTCGAAGGGCAATTCTTGGCCAACAAACATAGTTTTGAGATAGTTTCCAAGCCTAGCTGCACCTCTTGGGAAATCTAATGATAGTCCCGTCCAGTTCCTGTATCAACCGCTTGGGCTCGTCGAAGTTCCGCCGTGTAGCTGTTCAGAGTCCGTGAGCCCGCTCGGCACACACAGCCACCGTCATACCCGCGAAGAGCCTCCCCCGTACCACGATACGGGAGAGACCTTTGCTTAACCCCTGATGGGAGCCTGGAAATCCCTTCCCCCTTGATGGGGGAAGGTTAGGATGGGGGTGAAATTCGCGCCACTAAGGCAATACCTGGAGGTTATGCAAATGTCACCGAAAGCCGGGAATCCACAGGGGGGAGGCATTCCCCTCGCCAACTCTGAACACTTACCGAGCCGTCAGCCCGGTTGACGCCTCGTCCCCTGACGACTATCCTCGAAACATGGGACCTGTAGCAAATCTCGATGCCGAAGTTCTCCTCGATGGATCCTTGACCGCAGAGGAGCAATACCGCGCCTTAACATCGGGCGTCGCGGTGCTGGACCGTTCCGACGCTGGACGATTGGCCCTCACCGGCGATGACGCCCTGGACCTGATCAACCGCCTTTCCACCAACGAGCTCGCGACCCTCGAAGTCGGAGCAGGTGCTGCCACCGTCCTGACGACGAACAAGGGACGTATCGTCGACTTGCTTCACGTCCACTGGAGCGAAGACCGGTTGGTGGTATTCACCTCCCCGGAGAATCAGCAGCGCGTGGCCGAGTGGATTGACTTCTATACCTTTGTCGAGGATGTGGCGATCGAAGACGTAACCGGCGAGACCGCTATGCTCTCGCTCACCGGCCTCGATTCGACGAAATTCATGGACAAACTCACGAACGGCCAAACGTCGTCTTTAGCGACCTATGCACGATTGAGCGCACAGATTTCCGATGTCGCTGCCGAGGTGTACCGCAGCGACTTCCTGGGGCCGCCCTCATTCGACATCGTCGTTGACGCCGAGCACAGGGATAGCCTCTTCGGGGTTCTCACCAACGTGGGCGCGACACCCGCTGGTGCGGACGTAGTCGAGGCCGTTCGTGTTCAACGCGGCATCCCGGCGTTCGGCAAAGAGTTGACGGAGGACTACAACCCGCACGAGGCCAACCTCGTCCACCACGTGAGCTTCTCGAAGGGATGCTACATCGGGCAAGAGGTAATCGCCCGTCTCCAGACCTACAAGAAAGTCAGCAAGTACCTCGTCGGCCTTCGGTGGGACGGCGACGGCCCTGCGCCGGGCTCCTTCCTGACGCACGACGGCAAGCGGATGGGCATAGTCACGTCCGTGGCCCGCCTGCCCCATACCGGAGCAAACGTCGGTCTTGCCTACGTCCGCAAGCAGTTCGGCGACGACGGCACGACGGTTGTCGACGAGACCGGAAACGAGACCACGATCAAGGTCCTCATCTAGCCCGCCATCTCGTCGAACACAATGCGCGATATCCGCGCCAGCTTCGGATCGAGGTCGGTGCTGTCTGTTATCCGCTTCGCCATGATCGCCACGGCGTACGGCCCACTCGGTCCCCACACGATTCCCACGTCGCAGCGGACGCTGTAGACGCCTCCCGTCTTGTGGGCCGCGATAACGTCCGGGGGCAAATAGTACGGGATGATGCTCCTGAGCTTCTGGCGCTTGAGAATATGGAGCATTCCGTCCCGTGACCCCTCCGACAGGAAATCGCCGTTGTGGACGATCTCCAGCAGTCGCACCATGTCGGAGGGCGAGGAAACGTCGGACTTCTCCTCGTTCAGGGCGTCGCAGTCGGGCGACAGCCCACGGTATCCCTGCTCCACCCGGTCGGAGACCTCAAAGA
>JAPPDQ010000317.1:0-2487 GCA_028875495.1 Chloroflexota bacterium | reverse complement strand
TGTGTCCCGCCAGGCTGAAGAGAAGGTCGCGGCACGACATAGGCAGCTTGGTCTTGCTCAGACCGAGATCGGCCATTGTACGGTTGAGACTGTCCTTGCCGACGGTGTGATAGAGGATGTCCGTGGCGAGGTTGTCGCTCACAATTATCATGAGCATCGCGAGATCGTGCAGATTCGGAGCCAGGCCATTTCCAAGCTCTCTCAAGACCCCTGAGCCCGGCACTCGGAGGATGTCGGTCAGCTCGACACGCTGCGAGAGATCGAGCGTGCCGGCATCAACCTGGCGATAGAGTTCCGCCAGTATGGGCACCTTGAAGGTACTCGCGGTGAAGAACACCTCATCGGCGTTGTGCTCTATCGTCTTCCCCGTCTCAAGGTGGCGCGCGGCCACTCCCACCACGCCGGGAACTTCGGAAACTGCCTCTGAAATTGTCGTCATCTTCAATACCTATCTCTGGATTTGGACAGGATTATACGGCTGTCCTCTCGTGTTAACTAGTGTCCTGTGTCAGAGATTCAACGAACAAAACAGCGAGTGATTTATCCCCTCTCCCTTGATGGGAGAGGGCTAGGGTGAGGGTGATTCCCCGGAACGCACCTATCTGATTTATACAACGAACTTCAAATGCAGGACACTACGGGTTCAGATTCCTAGGAGTGTACAGTGACGAGACATCAACCTCGTAGGGGTTTGAAACCCGCCCTGTCGTGCCTACAACGAGACGCACCACTGCTGATTCCGGTCATCTTTACCTCTCCTAGTCTTCACTCCGCCGGTTCCAACAGCCCGTCCGCCACACCTTCAATCCGGTCCCGCTCTGGTACCACGTCAGTCCATCTTTTCGGTATGCCCGATGCCCCGTACCGCGCGCCAAGAACCGCCCCTGCCACAGCCCCGTTCGTGTCCGTATCGCCTCCGGCCTCCACCACCTGCCGCAACGCCTCCTCGAAGCCCAGCGGCGTAACCGCCGCCCACAATCCCGCCTGCAGTGCAATCAACGTATGCCCGATCAGCTTCTGGTCCCTTCGCAGCCAGGAACACTCCTCCTCCACGGGAACCCCACTCGCAATGCTCTCCAACACGTCCGACGGGATCCCGTCCCTCAATGCCGCCCCAAGCATGTCGGGACATCCGTCTTCCGAAGCCGCCGCTATCAGTGCCGACAGACCTGGCTCAATCCCCTTCAGCAGCAATGCGATCACGGCGTTGATGACGATGCACGACCACTGCGAGGTGGGCGCATAGTGCGTCACGACGCACGTCGCCGCGCTGTCCCTGACCAATAATTCCGGCTCACGAATTCGCGCCAGGGCCACCGGCGCGCAGCGCATCACGCCCCCGTTCGGTGCAATGGGATGTCCTTCATACGCGATCCGCGCCGCGTCCGGCGGTCGATGCCCAGCCTCCAACACGCCGATGACACGGTCTGTCGTAATTCCAATTCCTCGCCCGTTCTCACGCCTCCATGCAACCAGCCGTCTGCCGAATTCCCCGACATAGTCCCCTCCCCCCAACAACGCCTCTCCCAGGTCCACCGCCTGCGCCAGATCGTCGTCCATCGGACGGCGCACCTCACGCGGGTCGATATCGCGCACCCCCTCGGGATACCACCGATCAATCTCGCGATAAGACCGGCCCTCCATCGGCAGTCCCAACAGATTCCCAACCGCCAGTCCCAGCATCACCCCGCGAGCGCGGTCTCGCAGACCCTCCTCACATCTCACTTTGCCTTCCAGCACGGCGGAGACGTTCGGCGCATCAACAACAACGTTAGGATCGTTCATCTCCACCTCCCGACACGTGGGCTTTTGGGTAATCCCCTCTCCCGTCGTGGGAGAGGGCTAGGGTGAGGGTGAAAGATCCACTTCTGCAAAACACCCCCTGCGTTCAGGAGGGAAAATCGCTTCCGGCTTTCGCCCGCCCTATGCCAACAGCCGAAAAACACCCGCCTCCTCAACCCAACATAACCCCACACCAACAAGATCAATCGGAAACAGCGGCCTCGCCCAGTTCGCTCAACACCTGCCGGAGCATCTCCAACGTCGCCCCGTCCTCGATATTGCCTTCAGAGTCGACCAGCCCGGCCGCCTCCTTGACCGGGTGCGGCCCCCCCACAACCATTGCCCTGGCGCTCTTCAACACGGTGATTGTGGTCTCTTGGGACAACTGAGCCCCAAACCTCGACGGACTGGCCCCGACCACCGACACCGGCTTGTCGGTAAACGAAGACTGCCCGTACGGACGAGACGCCCAGTCGATCAGGTTCTTCAGCACGCCGGTGATGCTGTTGTTGTACTCCGGAGCGGCGATCAGCACCGCGTCGGCTGAACGAATCCTCTCCCGCAACTCCAGGA
Source organism: Chloroflexota bacterium (assembly GCA_028875495.1). Taxonomy (GTDB): domain Bacteria; phylum Chloroflexota; class Dehalococcoidia; order Lucifugimonadales; family VXLM01; genus VXLM01. Next base: position 132 of record JAPPDQ010000317.1, on the reverse strand, counting down.
CAACCTCTGGGGTCAAGTCCCCCTCCGAGTCCTGGTTGAACAACGGTATCCCCAGTCCGTCATCATAGATCTCGATCTCAATAGCCTCAGATACCTCACGCTTCGCCGCCTCAAGCAGCGCCCTGTTGTACG
>JAPPDQ010000193.1 GCA_028875495.1 Chloroflexota bacterium | reverse complement strand
TTCACTGGCAGTCACAGGTCCCTCCGTGGTGTTGGATTTTTCTCTTCACGCGCGTACACCTATCGCGCGCCCACGCCCAGGTGGTCCTCCACTCGCCTACTCACATACGACATGCCGTACGTGAATATCCAGAAAACGATGGCGAGGAAGATGAACAGTTCCCTCGCGCTGGGGAGATACTCCGGGTTGCCCTGGATGAACGCGCGGCCGATCTCGACGACATCCAACATCCCGATTATGTAGACAAGGCTCGTGTCCTTGAAGAGCGCGATAAACTGTCCCACGATGGCGGGTATCACGTTGCGGATTGCCTGAGGCAGGGAGATCAGGAACGTGATCTGCCAGCCCGACAGGCCCAGTGCTCTCGCAGCCTCGGCCTGGCCGGGGTGAAGGGCCTGCAGACCTCCGCGAATGTTCTCGGCCATGTACGCGGAACTGAACAGCGTGATGACGACGGCGGCGCGGAAGAGAGAGTTCTGCGGGAAGTCCTCCGGGAAAGCCAGCGGCACGAGCACCTGCGACATGAACAGCAGGGTGATGAGCGGGACACCGCGGAATATCTCGATGAACACCACGCACAGCAGCTTGACCACCGGGAGTTGGCTCCGTCTGCCCAGCGCGAGGGCGATGCCGATTGGGAGGCTGAGCACGATCCCGGCGACCGCCAGCAGAATGTTCAGCATGAGGCCACGCCAATGGATGACCGAGACCGGGGTCATTCCGGGCAGGCCTCCGAATCCTCGGAGCAGGAACAGAGTCAACAGGAAGAAGATGACGCCCAGAATCGCAATGTGACGCACCTGGTTCAGCGGCGTGTAGCGAGTCAGCGCGAGACCGGCAAACATCGCCGGAATGTTCGCAAGGAGCAGGATACGCACGTCCAGCCCCAGGCGATCAAAGCTGTAGGGTATGAACGCCAGAGCCGCCGCCACAACTGCGACGGTGATCGCGACCCTCTTGGCGGTCCCACCACCAGCGACTCCCCACGCCATGCCTAATATCATCGTGGCGAAGAGCAGGCCGATCTGGGGCCTCCAGAAGCAGTTCTGACCGGGACACGCCGACTCGGTGTTGTACTGGCCAATGATGAACTGGCCGCCGAGAGTCCCGATGACCCGCCATTCGGCGTCGCCGAAGACCCAGGTCAAGCCGAACCACAAGAACCAGACCACGACCACGACCGATATCACGGTCATCGCGGTGTTGTACCACGTGCTGAACAGGTTGGCGTGCGCCCAACCTATCGCGCCCACTTCGGTTCGGGGAGGCGCCATGACCGACGCAGTGCTGGTGTTGGCGTCGTCAGTCATCGTCTATGCTCCGGTGATCCGAACGTAGCGATTGTATAAGTTGCCGGCCAGAGAGTACGCGAGACTCATTGCCAGATAGGACAGCATAATCAAGATGAAGATCGACACCGCCGGGGCCGTCTGAGTCATGGTCTTGGCGACGTTGGTCAGGTCGGAGTAGCCGATAGCTCCGGCGAGGCTGCTGTTCTTTGTCAGGTTCAGGAACTGGCTGATGAGCGGCGGGATGATGACGCGGAGGGCCTGCGGGAAGGTGTCGTGTCTCAGGGCGGCCATGTTCGAGAGCCCCAAGGCTCTGGCGGCCTCCGTCTGTCCCTTGCCGACCGACGTTATACCGGCGCGGACTATCTCGGCGATGAATGACGCCGTATACATGACCAGTCCGATCAGAAGTGCCAGAAGCCCTGCGGGAGCCGTGAACCCGCCCGCGACTCGCCCGAACGGCCCCTCCCGAGGAACAGGTTCCGAGATCACGAACGGGGACTCGCCCCCTGCGACCATGAGCACAATCCACGTCACCGCACCTACGCCCACCACCGTTGTCACGCCGGAGACGAGGGGATATGACGCCTTGCCCGTCATGGTCTCCCGTTTCAGGAGCATTCGATGGACGAAGACGCCCGCGATCACCCCGATCAAAACCAGTCCAAGCCAGACCAGTCCCATCGAGAGGTCGGAAGGGACAGGCCAGGGAGTGGAAATGCCCGCGTTGTTCACATACAGCCTGTCGAAGAAGACGAACCCATCACGCTCCGGGGGCAGCGCAAGGAATATGTAGAACCAGAAGAAGAGCTGCACCAGCAGCGGAACGTTGCGGAAGAACTCAACGTAAGCCAGCGCGAGCTTGGAGACGATCCAGTTCCCCGACAGCCGCGCGACGCCGATGACGATGCCGAGCGCAGTAGCCAATATAACGCCGATAATCGAGACGACGACGGTGTTCGTCGCGGCTACGCCCAGCGCGTAGAAAAACGTGTCGGACGATTCGTAGGGGAGGAAGTGGTGGCCTATGGGAGTCTGGTACTCCCGGTCCAGGAAGCTGAACCCGTAGGGGATGTTCCGGTCCTGTATCGCGCCCCCGATGTTCAGGAAGAACCACGCGACGAGGACGACGGCCAGGAACCCGGAGACGATCTGCGTGACCCATCGGAGGATCCGGGCGTGACGCCATACCGGTATGCCCTGATAGGTCAGTAGTCCCGTCATTTGCGCCATACTGCCGTTCCTATCCGAAAGTCCCTCGCCCAGCCGAGATCCCTTTGTTACCTACCCAATCTCGAGACGGGCCTTCTTTAGTTTCCTGTGCCCAACTGTACCGTTTTCAACTGTGTTCGCATGGTAGCGATGTATTCATGGATTGGCAAGCGTCCCGTGTCATGAGGCAAGATCGCCGCCCCAAACCTCATCTTTATAAAAGAACCCCACCGAACTTCGGTGGGGTTCTTCCTTCACAGCGAGCTTTGCTTGCTAAGCGCCGTTGCTGCCGTTGCCTTCCCAGACGGTCTCCATGACGGTGTTCGGGTTCATAGGGAGCCGCGTCATGCGCACGCCGATTGCCCTGCTGAGGGCGTTCGCGATTGCCGCGGGCGGAGGCACGATGTTGACCTCGCCCACGCCCCTGACACCGAACGGGTGACCGGGGTTGGCAACCTCGACGATGACCGTATCGATCATCGGGAGGTCGTTGGCCACCGGCATCCGATAGTCCAGGAACGTGCTGTTCGCCATGTCGCCCTTGTCGTTCATGAAGTACTCTTCGTTCAGGCCCCAGCCGATGCCCTGGGCCGTTCCACCCTGCATCTGCCCTTCGACGTAACTCGGATGGATGGCCTTGCCCGCGTCCTGTGCAATCGTCGCGCGGAGTAGGGAAACCTTGCCCGTCTCCGGGTCGGCCTGCAGGTCGACGATGAGGCCCGCGAAGGCCGCGCCGACGCCCGCGGGGTTGACCGAGCCGCGCCCGGTGATGGCTCCGCCCGTAGCGTTCGTCTCCGCCGCGAGCTCCTTGAACGTCATCCGAAGCTCGGAGTCGGTCTTGGAACTGATGACGCCCTTCTCCATCTGGAGAGAGTCGGCGTCCACGTCCCAGATCATGGCGGCGCGCTCAATCATCTGCTGCTTGACGTCCTTGGCGGCCTCTACGGCCGCGTAGCCGGTGGCGAAGGTCGTGCGACTGCCGCCGGTGCCGAACGTGAAACCGATGGAGTCGGTATCCACGACGGACGGGTAGAAGTCCTCCGCCGGGATGCCGAGCACCTCAGCGGCCTGCATGGAGATCGAAGCCCGCGTCCCGCCGATGTCGGGCGACCCCTCGGTCAGGGACACCGTTCCGTCGGCGTTGACCGCAAGGTTGACGGCGGACTGCAAGCCCGCGTTCATCCAGTAGCCGAAGGCGACGCCGCGTCCGACGTTCTCGCCCTCCAGCGGGGCGCTCCAGTGGGGATGATCCCTGAGCGCTTCGAGGACCTCGACAAATCCGATGCGCGGGAAGGCCGTACCATCGACCTTTCGGGTACCTTCCTTGGCGGCGTTCAGCAGCCGGAACTCGATGGGATCGATGCCGAGTTGCTCGGCGATCTCGTCCACCACCGTCTCCGACGCGAACTCTGCGTTCGTCGCGCCCGGCGCGCGGTAGGCCGCGGTCTTAGGCTTGTTGAGAACCACGTCGTAGGCATCGACCACTGCGTTCGGGATGTCGTACGGCGCGAAGACGCACTCCGCGCCCGCCCCGACCGGGGAGCCGGGGTAGGCTCCCGCCTCGAACGCCAGGTACGCCTCGCCCGCGACGAGCTTGCCTTCCTTCGTTGCGCCCATCTTGACCTTGATGTAGGAGCCGGGCGTCGGGCCGGTGGCCTCGAACTCGTCCGCGCGGCTCATCGCCATCTTGACCGGGTGGCCTGTCTTCTTGGAAAGCACGGCCATGACCGGCTCTCCATACGGCTCGAACTTGCCGCCGAAGCCGCCGCCGATTTCCTGAGGCGTCAGCTTGACCTGCGTCAGAGGTACGTCGAGCACCTGCGCCGTGGCGTCTCGCACGTTGAAAGGCCCCTGCGTGCTGTTCCAGATGTGGATGCGCCCGTCGTCGCGCCAGTGGACGGTGCAGGTGTGCGGCTCGATGTAGCCCTGATGCACTGTCGCGGTGTTGAACTCGCGCTCGACGATCACGTCGGCTTCCTCGAAGCCCTTGTCGGGATCGCCCTTCTTGTTCTGCGAGTGGTCGGCGATGTTGCCCTTGCGCCCCGTATTCTCGCCGAACTCGGTCATCTCGAGGTCGTCGTGGAGGATCGGGGCGTCGTCGGCCATGGCCGCGACCACCTCGGAAACCGGCTCCAGCACCTCATAATCGACCTCGATCAGCTTGGCCGCTTGCTCCGCATCGTGAGCCGACGTGGCCGCGACTGCCGCAACCGGATGGCCTCGGAAGACCACCTTCTTCCTCGCCATGATTCCATCGCGAAGGTAGAGAAGGTCGGTGGAGAGCTCGCCGAGAGTTACCTTTCGGGAGCCGTCGTCTCCGAGCGGGGTCTCCGGGAAGTCCGCGGCGGTCACAACCGCGCGAACGGTCGAGAGCGCCTCCGCCTT
>JAPPDQ010000572.1 GCA_028875495.1 Chloroflexota bacterium | reverse complement strand
CAAAGCTCTTGTGAAGATCTGTGGCGACAAGGAAGTCGTCATCCACTTCCGAAACACCCATCGGTCACACCCAGACAGCCGGACTGACCGGGCGACTGCATCAACCTCAAACTGAGGTAAATTCGAATCCGGCGGTTAGCCTGCGGCCTTGTTGAGATCCGCGCCCGCGGTGAATCCGACGCGCTTGTGGGCAGGAACGGTTATCAGTTGACCGGCCTGTCCGCCTCGAATGGGCTTGACCTTCCGAGCCTTGACTTCTCGGACGGAGAAAGAGCCAAAGCCGGTGAGAACAACCTTGTTGCCGTCGGCCAGCGACTCGTGAATAGAACTGAGGACAGCGTTCAACGCGCGCTCACCCTCTACTTTCGATCCGCCCAGCTTGCCTGCAACTTGTGCCGCAATATCGCTCTTACGAAGGTCTGCCATTGAGTGCCGTCCTCCTTAACATGATCCCCTTGGTGATAGTCCACCTGGCTAGGTGTTACCTGTTACCAGTCTAGCAGGGGATAGTATTGAGAATGATGGTTGCTGTCAACCCCTGAATTACTGAAAAAGACAATATTTGCAGTTGGAAATGAATAAGGATCAGGGCGAACGTCTCTTCCCCGTGCCTTGCCACTGAGGGAGTCCACGAAAGCCACCTTTGCAATCACTTCTAACCACAAAGGCGAGGGCACGTTATATCGAGATAGGATACGCCGGATTGAACGGTGAGGGCGGTTGGCCTGTAGCAATTCGGCTGTGGCATGGCAGTCTGTCCGTTCAGTATACTGAACCTAGTTGACGTCCGGTTCGGAAGGGAGGCATCGAACACATTCATGTTCACCCGCAGACCGCTTCCATACGGGAGACCGCCATTTGCAGAGAAAGCGGCGGCCAACCGGACACAAGTCTTACAACCTACGCTAACTCGCTTCAAATGGGGGAACCCGGCGGTTTTGTGGGCGGTGGCCGGGGTGGCGGTGGGGTTCGGGTTTGCATGGGTCCTGTTCACCGCGATCACGCAGGATGGCAGCGATCTCCCTACCTACTTCACCGAGATCGGCCAAGACAACAAAGACCTGCCCCCTCTATATGACGAGAAGATAGTAAGAACCGTGTTCGAGACGGCCTCTCCGGCGGTCGTCGAGGTGCAGACCGTCATGCAGTTTGGCCGGAGGATCGGTGACGGCTCAGGATCCGGGTTCTTCGTCGATGACGAGGGTCACATTATTACGAGCGACCACGTAGTGGAGGGCGCCCGTGAGATTACCGTACGACTAAGTGACGGGCGTGAGCTATCCGCCGTCAAGCTGGGCCATTCACAACACGACGACCTCGCCGTTCTGAAGGTCGACGCGGACGCGGTCTCCGACATTCGCCCAATTCCTTTCGCAGACTCCGATGAGGTCTCCATTGGTGAGATGGCGATCGCTATCGGAAGCCCGTACGAAAACCGCAACTCGCTAAGCGTGGGAGTCGTGAGCGGCAAGGATAGATCAGAGTCACGCATCCAGCGGGCAGACTCATTCACTGGAGCGGGCGGACGGACGATAACCGACTTGATTCAGACCGATGCTGCTTTGAATCCCGGTAACTCGGGAGGTCCGTTGTTGAATGCAGAGGGAGAGGTGATCGGGGTCAACTCCTCGGTCAGGGTCCAAAGCGGGGTGCAGATAGGGGTATGTTTCGCGGATGCCAGCAACACCGTGAGGCAGATTCTGAACGAACTCAAGAATCCGGGTGAGTTCACACGCCCATGGATGGGGTTGAACGGGCGCGACATCGAAGACCTGCCTGTTTCGCCAGGCCAACTTACGGTCGACGCCGGGGTTTATGTCGTAAAGGCATGTGAAGGTGGTCCTGCCGCGTCGGCAGGCATAAAGGACGATTACCTTGCCGTAATAATGGCCCGCGGCCGCGGGATAAGTGGACGCGGTGATATCGTCACGGGTGTTGACGGTAATCCTGTGGAAAGCATGGTGGACCTTCTTTCTTACGTGAACAATTTCAAGGTCGGGGACCGGATTACGCTTGACTTGATTCGCAACGGCGATCCGATCCAGATCGACATCACGCTCGCCAAGTGGCAGGACACCTGCGAGTGATACCTTCGTTGCCGGACTCTTTTCCGTCTAATACGGCACGAGCGTGACGCTACAAGCTGAGAGGCATTGAGGTGCCATCGAAACAATCAGACGCAGTCATAGTCGGGGGCGGAATCGCGGGAATAGTCACCGCCTACTACCTGACGCGAGAAGGTCTCTCGTGCACGGTAGTGGAACGGGACCACGTAGCCAGTCACGCATCCGGGTTCGCGTACGGGGGAATCGGCCACCTTGGCCGTAGTGGAAGTCCGGGTCCGAACCACCACGTTGCAGCCCTGAGCGCAGTCCTTCACGCGGAATTGAAAGATGTGTTGTCTGAAGAGAACGACATTGACATCGAGTACCGCACCAAGCCGGTTATCTCCCTGGCCTTCACGGACGAAGAAGCCAGCGCCGCCAAGGCCAACATGACGTGGCAGGAGCTGGAGGTCGGCACTCCAGCGCGTTGGGCGGACTTGAAGGACGTGCTGGAAATCGAGCCGCGCATAAATCCAGATGTGATAGGCGCGGTTGTCACCGAGGGCAACACCAACCTGCATCCGCAGCGGCTGACGCTCGCCCTGTCACGGGTCGCTGAGCGTCAGGGAATGACGATCCGCACCGGAACGGTTACAGGATTTCGCCGAGAACACGGTCGGGTCACCGCCGTGACCCTGGCCGATGGAGAAATCGCGACAAGTCGCGTGGTCCTTGCCGCCGGGCCATGGATCGGCCTCATGTCGGAATGGCTTGGCGTGGATATTCCCGTTGAACCGCTGAAAGGCCAGATATTGCGCCTCTGGGCGCCGGGCCCTCCGGTCCCAGGGTCGATTTCGTGGTCCTCACAGTACGCGACCTCCAAACCCGACGGGCTGCTGTGGACTGGCACGACGGAAGAGGAGGTCGGGTTCGACGAGACGACGACCGCGGAGGCCAGATCGGAGATCATGGACTCGGTGACTCACATGCTCCCCTACACCGCCGACGCGCGGGTCGTCATGCAGACGGCCTGCCTCCGTCCGGTGACTCCCGACAAGGCTTTGCTGCTTGGGCCCATCCCCGGCTGGGAGGGGGGTTACCTCGCCACCGGAGGCGGTCGACAGGGCATCTTCCTTGGCCCGGGCATAGGACGAGTGACGGCAGATCTCATCCTCGATAAACCTTTGAGCGCGCCGATTGACGGCCTGACGCTCGACAGGTTTAGGTAGTCTTACCCAAGTGATCTCCTCAGCCGACCAGGAATTCGACGACGTTGTGGGGCAAGTCCTAAACGCCACATGGAAGTTCTATCCCGACCGCGCCTCGAAAGAGGGCCTGCACGACTACGACGGCGGGATGACGGATATATCCCCAACGTCCATTGCAGGGCGTGTACGAGAAGTAGAAACACAACTCGTACTCCTGCACCGTCTGGGTGAGACTCTCCTTTCCGACAATCGCCAATTCGACCGCCGAATTCTCATCTCGACGCTTCGGGATGAGAAATTCCGCCTGACCGAGCTGGAGACCTATCAGCGATGGCCAATGGAAGCCCTCGAACACGTGGACGTAAGCAACTACATCCTACGCGACTACGCGCCGCGTGGGACACGAGTCGAGGCACTGACAGCGGCACTTGAAAAGGTTCCCGGTTATCTGGAAGCGCTCCAAACGGGACTCGACCCGGGAGTAGGTGCACCGGTCATCGAGGCGAGCATCGAGGCATACGAGGGCATGAGGTCGTTCTACGACACGGACCTCTCGATGCACGTATCGGGATTGGTCGAGGGAACGGCATTTTCGCGATTCGATGAGGCTCGCGCGGCAGCTTGCCGTACCCTGGAGTCGTTCATCGCTCATCTGCGAACGATGCTGGAAACGTCACCTCCCGACTTTGCCATCGGCGCGACAAACTTCCGGTGGATGCTCGAGCACGGCGAAATGGTCGACCTGTCGATCGACCGTCTCGAAAGCATCGGGGAGCAGGACCTCCATCGCAACCTTATTCACCTCCGCAAGCTGGCTGCGGACATATCGCCTGAAGGCGACGTGGTCTCTCTTCTGCAGGAGACCAAGAAGAACCATCCGGCTGCTTCGATGCTCACGGCAGAGACGAGAGGCACCCTCGATGACATAAGGCAGTTTGTACTTGAGAATGACCTCGTCACGATCCCGTCCAACGTTCCGTGCATAGTGAAAGAGACACCCGTGTTCATGCGGTGGGCCTTTGCGGCTATGGACCTGCCCGGCACTTACGAGACCACGGCGGACGAGGCGTACTACTACGTCACGCCGGTCGACGCATCATGGACGGAGGCACAGAAGGACGAGTGGCTCTCCAGCTTCAACTATCCTCTGCTCAAAAACGTGTCCGTGCACGAGGCCTACCCCGGACACTATGTCCACCACCTGCACTCGAAGAATGCCTCGTCCAAGCTGAGTCTGGTGTTCGGAGCCTACTCATTCTGGGACGGCTGGGCCCACTACACCCAAGAGATGATGATCGAGCAGGGATTCGGAGGCAACGATCAGCGCGTCCAAGCCATCCAGCTCATGGAGGCCCTGCTGAGGAACTGCCGGTTCCTGTGTGCGATCAGGATGCACACGCAGGGGATGACTCTTGAGGAGGCAAAGCGCTTCTTCATGGAACAGGCCTACTTGGAACCTCTGACGGCAGAGCGTGAGGCCCTGCGCGGCACGTACGACCCGATGTACCTGAACTACACACTCGGCAAGCTCCAGATCATGAAGCTGAGGGAGGACTACAAGGCGCGTGTGGGAGAGAGTTTTTCGCTGAAGGACTTTCACGACAAGCTGCTGTCCTTCGGCGCGCCGCCGATTCCTCTCGTTCGGG
>JAPPDQ010000438.1 GCA_028875495.1 Chloroflexota bacterium | reverse complement strand
ATTATCGAGTCACCCGCCGCGATGGGCACGTCCTCGCCCTCGACCGACATCACCCCCTCGCCTTCGAGGAAGTAGTAAATCTCCTCCAACTCGTCCTTCCCCTCGTGCGTGTGGTCACCCTCGGTGACACCCGGCTCAAGCTCCCAGACCTCCATGCGAATCGGCAGTTTGCTCTGTTCACGGAACATGCTCCGCCGCAGGATGACTCCCTCGCCCTCGTGAATGTTCGGCGTCTCGTGGACGTCCGACATCTCGTTCTGCTTAACGTACATGGCGCTCTCTCGCTTCGCTGAATTTCGCCCAGCATTGTACCTGAAACCGCACACCTTGCGTGACTGCCCCGTCGCGGCGAAAATAGCGTACCTGCGCCAACCTACAGGAAGACGTGAACCTTGCCGACACCCGACGACCGTAGCCTCGATTCTTACAACTACGACCTGCCGCAGGAACTGATCGCCCAGACGCCCATCGAGCCGAGAGACAGCTCCCGCCTCATGGTCGTGGATCGCGCCGAGCGTCGGTTCGAGCACCGCATCTTTACCGATATCCTCGAATACTTCCGTCCCGGCGACGTGATGGTGTTCAACGACAGCCGGGTGTTCCCCGCGCGAATGTACGGCGTCCGAGCGGACACCGGCGCGAAGATCGAGCTTCTGCTGCTTCAACGTCGTTCTCCCGGAGTCTGGCACACGCTGGCTCGACCAGGACGACGCATGACGCCCGGCACGACATTCGAGCTGCGCGGCGACGAGCTCGCAATAGAGGGTGAGGTCTTGGAAGCCCACGACGACGGATCACGCACCGTCCGGCTGAGCGACGAGGACCGCCTCGACGAGATCGGCGTCGTCCCGCTGCCTCCCTACATTCAGGAACCCCTCGAAGACCCGGAGCGCTACCAGACGGTATACGCCCGCGAACGAGGCAGCGTCGCCGCGCCCACGGCAGGTCTGCACGTAACTCCTCGACTATTGGAAAAGATACGTAGTCACGGAATCGAGACCGCATTCGTCACGCTTCACGTCGGCTGGGCCACGTTCCGTCCCGTGCAGGTCGAGGACATCACCGACCACGAGATGCACGCCGAGTTCTACACTCTCAGCGATGAGAGTACCGAAACGATCAACCGCGCCAAGCGTGAGGGGCGGCGAGTCATCGCCGTGGGAACGACTACCGTCCGACTGCTTGAGTATGCTGCCACGTTGGGTGGTGAGGGAGGCTCGGATACGCTCACCGCGGGTTCGGGCTGGGCCGACATCTTCATCTACCCGGGGTATGAGTTCCGCGTGGTGGATGCCCTCATCACTAACTTCCATCTACCCGAGTCGACGCTCTTGATGCTCGTCAGCGCCTTCGCCGACCGCGAACTGATGCTTGCGGCGTACTGGGAGGCCGTAAATGAGCGATACCGCTTCTACAGCTTCGGCGACGCGATGTTGATTTTGTAGGGATCTGGGTTGTGTTGACATTCTGTCATTCTGAATGCAGCGAAGCGGAGTGAAGAATCTAGAATCGTCGCGCAGGCGCAGATTTTCAGATTCCTCGCTTCGCTCGGAATGACAAAGACAAGCGGAATAAAGGGAAATGTCAACACGCCCTAGTGAGCCGTCCAATCCGTTCGTGGTGAGCTTGTCGAACCATGTACGGCGCTTCACCCTTCGACAGGCTCAGGGTTGAACGGATTTGTCTTTAGACATGCCCTGATGGGTCACACGTCAACAATGAAGGAATTGTCCCTACCCCAGCATCGTCCGCAGGAGCGCCATCCGGACGAACAGGGAGTTTTCCGCTTGGCGGTAGTTTGCCAGCCGGGGGTCGCTGACGAGGATGTCGAAGTCGCCGCTGCGCTGCATGGGGTCGAGGATGACGCATCCAGGCTTGAGCTTCATCATGAACTCCTCGTCGATGCGCAGGTTGAAAGCGCCCCGCGACTTCAAGAGCTGGGCGTGGGCGACGGTGCGAGGGCCGTTCAGATATATAGCGTCGGCTTCCACGAGGGAGTCCATCGTACCCATCTCGAAGGCGACTCCCTGCGCCTCGCACTCGGAGACTACGTCGGGGTCGGCCTGACCGCTGAAGGGGACCTGCATGACGGTGACACCCTCATACATGGCCAGACCCAGTAGCAGGGCGCTGACGTTGCGGTGAAAAATGGTGTGGACTTCGGCTATACGCGCTCCGTCGACGGCGCCGATCTCTCGCTTGAGGGTGTACAGGTCGGTGAGCGCCTGCGTGGGATGGTCTTCGAGGCTGCCGCCGTTGATGAGCGGCATCGACTGCGCCTCGGCCTCCTCCTCGGCGCGCTCCATGACTCCCTGGTCGCTCGACCGCAGCACGACCATGTCCATGTGCATGGCGGCGAGGTTGGCTATAATGTTCTCGATATAGTCCGGCGTGGTCACGGGGAAGAACTGGGAGGCGTCTTCGGTGAAGTAGGGCGTGCCGCCGAGCAGACCCATCGCCCGCTCGAACGAGGTGCGGGTCAGAAGGCTCGGCTCGTAGAACAGAAGGTAGAGCGAGCGGCCTCGCAGCGGCTGTCCGTTGTCGATCTTCCCTCGAAGGGACTCCGCAAGCGGGATCAGCTCCGACTCCACCCAGGCCCTGTCCAGTTGCCCCGTCCTCGTAAGGCGCTCGAACCTGCTCATCGACCATCTTCCTCCGAAATTGCTCATACCAGCCTACCACATGACACACTGCCCCAATCCGTCATTCCTGCGAACGCAGGAATCCAGAGAGTTCGGTCAGCCGAGAATACGTTTCCCCCATGCCCGCCTACAAGACCCCGGATAACCTCGTCGAACTGTTGGGCAAGGTCGTTCGTTCGGCTTCCCGGACGGCATTCTATGGCTCTCGCCTCTTGGGCTCGACCGGTGTCGCCACGCTGGACGAGTTCCGCGCCATTCCCTCGACCTCCCTTTCGGAATTTCGCGAACGCGCGCTGCGTGACACCCTGGTAGAGCCGAGCAAGGTGGACTGGATCGTGGGAGCGGACGGAGGTCAGTCTCCCACGCGGACGGCGATGGTCGAGAACGCCGACGAGGGCGCGATCCGGTACGATGTCCTAGCCGACGCCGTCAAGGAACAGGTCTCCCTCGACGCCTCGACCGCCTGTGCCGCCGTCTCGACCCCGGAGGGCCGGTACTTCGCCTCGGAGGTAGCGACGATCCTGATCGCCGCCGGAGCGCACGCCCACGTCTTCACCGACGATGGGCGGCCACGGACGTATGAACGCCTCGATCTGCTGGAGCCGCAGGTCGTGGTCATACTCTCGCCACGACTGGAGGAAGACCGACTGCCCGCAACGACCAAGCTGGCAATCACCTTCAACCGGGAGCGCCGCCTGACGCGGCTTCCGCAGCTTGATGTGTATCACGTCGACGGCCTGGGCTTCCTCGGTCACTCCTCCGACCTTGACACCTACACACTCAACAACGATGTGTACTACTTCGAGCAGTCCGGTGACGGGCGACTGATGGTCACGCCGGTATATGGCCGCGTGCAGCCCGCGCTGAGGGTGCTCACCGAGGACAAGGTCGAGTTCGTCGCGGAGTCGCGGGTGAGGTTTGTGGAGTGAATCCAGGTAACCGGCAAGGTTGCCCGTCGAAGAGGACACGAGCGCCGAGCGTAGTGATATACTCCCGTTCGGAATAGCACACGCCAGATTGAGGCACGACAGTGGGAAGCGCAAAGTACAGGGTAGCCATAGTAGGCGCGGGACGCATTGGCGGTCTGCTCGAGGGTGAGCAGCCGCCGAGCGCGTTTCGCAAGCCGCACAGCCACTTCGCTTCCTACAATGCCGTCGACGAGACCGAGGTCGTGGCCGTCGCGGGGCGGAGCGAGGGCCGCCTGAAGATGTTCACCGAGCGGTACGGGATAACCAACCTCTACACCGACTACCGCGAGATGATCGAGAAAGAACGGCCCGACATCGTCAGCGTCACGACGCAGTCGATACACAAGGCCGAGGTCATCACCTTCGCCGCAGAGCACGGGATCCGCGGCATCTTCGCGGAAAAGGCTCTGTGCACGTCATTGGAAGAAGCCGACCGGATTCGGGATGCCGTCAACGCGAACGGCGTTGCCTTCAACTTCGGCGCGGAGAGACGGCACCACGACGGGTTCCAACGGCTTCGGGAGGCGATAGCGCAGGGAGACATCGGCGAACCGAAGTACGCCTTCTGCTTCTGGCTCACCGATCTCATGAAGCACCACTCGCACACGATCGACACGTTGGCGTTCCTGCTTGGCGACCCTCAGCCCGTTTGGGCGGAGGGCAGGCTAGTGCTCCATGGCGACCCGTTGGACGACGGCAGCCGTAAAGGCCCCCGCGAGGGCACGGACATGCACCAGCGTGCGCTGCCCCTGCCGACATTGAGCGTCGAGGAGAACCGGTTCGTGCCGCCTGACGGCTTGGACTTCGCCGACCCGCTTCTCGACTTCTCGCGAGTGGGCTACGACGGTGGGGCGGAGGCGGTCTTCATCCCGCTCAGCCGCGCGACCGATTTCGAGATACACGGGACGGAGGGCCGGGCGTTCGCATGGGACGACGGCGAGGACATTCGTTTGCGTCGCAAGGCGGGCGGCAGCGACACGCAGGAGAAGCGGTTCGTGCCGTCGGGCGAGAGTCCGACCGTCAACACCATTCGCGATCTCGTCAACGAACTGGAGACGGGGGAGCGCACGAGCGGCAACATCGACGTCACGCACCGGATATGCGAGGCGGAGTTCGGGCTGGCGTGGTCGCACGTGCAGGGGTCGCAGCGAGTCGGCCTGCCCGTCGAGGGCAAGGGACGCTCGCTCCATATTCCAAACCACTAGGGGGCATGTTTGAAGATAGCTGCATAAGGCAGATGGGTGCGTTCAGGGGGAATCACCCTCACCCTAGCCCTCTCCCGTCGTGGGAGAGGGC
>JAPPDQ010000374.1 GCA_028875495.1 Chloroflexota bacterium | reverse complement strand
GACGTCTGCCTCGCGCAGCTTGCGGGCGGCACGATTCAGCCCATTGTCGTAGAAGCCTATGCTGTACGGGTGATTGTCGGAGACCAGCCCGCGAGCGGAGGACTCGGTCATCAGGGGAATGCGGGTCGTCTCGATAAGCCTCTGGAGAACGTCCCCGCTTCCGGCATACGACGCCGCGCTGCCAGCGATGATGATCGGGCGCTCCGCCGACTTCAGAAGCGCGACGGCCTGCCCGATCTGCTCGTCTGTAGGAGCCGTCATAGCATCCGGCCGGTATTCGTGCGACTGAGGAATGGCCACCTCACCCTGCGACACCTCACGTTCCTGGATATCGATGGGGATCGTGAGATGGACAGGTCCGCGGCGGCCCGAATAGGCGAGACGCAGGGCCTCAGCGATCATATCGGGAATGCGGCGTCCGTCCGTGACCATCGCTGCACTCTTCGTGACAGGCTTCGCCATGCCGATCTGGTCGATCTCCTGCATAGCGCCCTGGCCGAGTTCGCCGAGCGGGGCCGAGCCGGAGATCGAGAGGAGCGGTGCCTCCGAGTACATGGCGCTGCTCAGGCCGGGGATGCCGTTGGCGAATCCCGGCGTGGTATAGGTCACGACGCCCGGCTCGCCCGTCACTCTCGCCCATCCGTCGGCCATGTGGACGGCTGCGGCCTCGTGGCGGGTGTCGATGATGCGGAAGTCCATGTCCGCCAGGGCGTCGAGCAGAGGCAGATTATGGTCGCCCGCCAGAGTGAACACGGTCGAGACTCCCGCGGCTTTGAGGGTTTCACCAATGAGATGACTGCCGGTCAAGGTATCGTCTGACGGCATGAAATGCTCCGTTGCTGCTGGAAAGGTTGGGTGCTAATCGAACCGGTGCTACGCGAAGGCTTCCGCGAACGGCTCAAGCTGATCGGGGCGCTTGCAGCCGACGATGACGCTCGTTACCCCGGGGCGGTCGAGGAGCCACTTCACAGCGTACTGCGTGGGAGCGAGTGAGGCACTCGCGGCCTCTCGCTCGAACTGCTCGATACGGTCCCAAAGCTCGTCGTCCGGGTCGTCCAGCCACGACGACTCGTCGCCCCGGCTCCCCGGCGGTGCCTCCTGGCCACGCTTGTATTTGCCCGTAAGCAGACCGGCCTGCAGCGTGCGGTAGGGCGTTACCGCGATGTCGTACTCGATACACGCGGGGATGTACTCCTCCTCGGAATCGCGCACGAGCCAGCTCAGTTGCGGCTGCGCGATGACCGGACGCGGCCAGCCGTTGCCGTCGCACAGGGCGATCATCCGGTGAATGTCGTCAGGTTCGAAGTTGGAGAATCCCCAGTGGCGAACCTTGCCCGCTTCAATCAACTCAGCCATCACTGAAATCGACTCTTCGAGCGGCGTGTCGGGGTCGTCGCGGTGCATCTCGTAGATGTCCACGTAGTCGGTGTGGAGCCGTTCGAGGCTGGCGTCGATCTGGTGGAGAACGTGGTCACGTCCCAAACCTGTCCCGCTGTAGGTGTCGTCGCCTATGGGGTTGCCGACCTTCGTCGTGATGACGGCTTTATCTCGGCGGCCCACCAGCGCGTTCCCGATGAGTACCTCCGACTTGCCGCCGGGAGAACCGAGAAACCGTGTGTACCCCTCGTACATGTCCGCCGTGTCGATGAAGTTGAGGCCGTTGTCGAGGCACCAGTCGATGATGCCGTCGACGCCTTCCTGATCGACCGGCGTGCCAAAGGTCATCGTGCCGAGGCAGACGACCGATACGTCAAGGTCTGTATTGGGTATCCTGCGCTGCTGCATGGCTCACTCACCCGAAGGGTTCCAGAAGATTGGGACGCCCCGCCCCATCGTCCGGGGCGAGAGCATCGGCAAGCTATCAAAGCGCCTATGGGCTGTCAAGCGAGTCGGGGGCTTGGGTAGTGTCTCAGTTTGAAATCAGGACTTTTGCGCTGGCTATGAACGAAGGTTGTGTACCAGACAGCGTGATGAGAACTCCCATGAGGTAGAATCCCAAGCTATTCTATCCTCCCGAGAGCACTTCCTCGATCACCACCTTGAAGCGCTCCAACGATATCCTCGGTGTCGCTATGCCCTTGTAGTAGTCGTTTGGAGAGGCAAGGTAGAAGACCCCCTTCTCGTCCGTCTCTGGCAACCATGTCTTATTGTAGCGGTCGTCTATGGTGAACTGCGTCCGTCCACCTGTAAATATCGTGGAAAAGCCGAAATTCCCCGACGACCATCTCTCCAGAAAGAGGATTGCTTCTCTGTCCATCCACTGTTCGATGCGCGGCTCGAAGTCCATCTGACCCTTTGCTACAGAATCGGTTTCGTCGTAGTACACAAATGCGTATCGGAGGGACCTGGGGTGAAATACCATGACCTCGACTATGACGGTGTCATGGTGGTCTCCTTTGAATGTTTCAAACACGCGGAACTCCATGTCGGCATACACCCCGTAATAGATACAACCCCCCGACCTTTCGAGTTCTTCTGTTCGGTAAGAGAGCTCGGTGAGCTTCGCCCTGACGATCGTGTCCGACCATAGGATGCGGTGGTCAAGGGACCTGTATGAGGGCTCTGGCCCATGACCGTGCACATCAGGGAGGCCCTTGCAGTCAGGCGTGGGCGTGAATGTCGGCGTAGGTATGGGCGTCGTGGTCGGCGTAGGTGGCGTAAGTGCAAACGTCGCGGTCGGTGTAGGTGGCGTAAGTGCAAACGTCGCGGTCGGTGTAGGCGTTGAGCCGGGGAAGTAAGGGGAAGTTTCGGCAGCCCCACACGCCGCGAGTATGACTGTCAGTAGAACGATTGTTTCTAGTCTCATTCCTCTTTATCAGAGAAAGTGATTCATCACCCATTATATGGCCCTAAGGTGGTACTCACAATGATGGGAGTCCCGTATACGGTGACGCTTGGCTTGCCAGTCATTCGGAGTAGCTTGGCCGGGTCGCCTCGCGCCCCTCTGAGGCTTACAAAGGATTCGGGTGACTGGCAAGAAATCTACATCCCGCCAAAGGGGGCAACCGGCATGAGGGATTGCGCTACGGCAAGGGATTAGATTCCCGCCTTCGCGGGAATGACTATATGTGCTGGGATCAGAGAGCGACTTCGAGGAAATCTACGCCGTCTAGAGCCCCATCAGCTTGTCCAAGCCGATGGTGAGACCGGGGCGGTTCCTGATCTCGCGGATGGCGAGCATGACGCCGGGCATGAAGCTCTCGCGGTTGATCGAGTCGTGCTTGATGGAGAGTGTCTGGCCGACGTGGCCAAAGACCATCTCGTGGTGGGCAACCTTGCCCGGCATTCGCGCCGAGTGGATGACCACCCCCTCGTGGTCGCCGCCGCGCGTTCCGGCAATGAGCTCCTTCTCGGCTGCGGGGGCGTTGAATGAGCCGCCTTTCGCCTCAGCGGCGGCGGCCGCAATGGCGAGAGCGGTACCGGACGGCGCGTCGATCTTGGCCTCGTGATGAGTCTCGAGAAGGTCGGCATAGTCGAAGAAGCGTGCTGCCTCTCTGACAAGGTGCATCATCACGGCCACGCCGATGGTGAAGTTCGGGGCGATGAAGATACCGACATTGTGCTCGACGGCGAGCTTCTCCGCCCGCTCGATGGCGTCCTCAGGGATGCCGGTTGAACCAATGACGAGGTGCTTGCCGTTTGCCGGGACGGTGTCGATTGCATCCGTTGCGCCTTCCCCGTTGGTGAAGTCGACAACGACATCAGCGTCACCGATTACGTCGGCGAGCGAGGTCGAGATGGGAATCGTGCCGGAGCCACCGGGTAGAGCGAGCGAGTCTACCGTTGCGAACTTGTCCATGCCACCTACGGGCAGCATGTCAGGCTCCTTGGCGAGCGTGGCGATGATCTCCCGACCCATTCGCCCCAATGCGCCCTGAACGGCAACTCGAATCTGCTCAGTCATCACAAGCCTCCCAATTGAGCGATGCGACCGTTACAAGGCCACTCGTCATGCCCGCGGAAGCGGGAATCCGGAATCTAAAACCCGGTATGCCGTCATATGTAACGGCATACCGGAGTCTGGGAAATACCTTAGCCTATTTGCCCGAAGCGGCGCTGCTATCGGCGGTCACGCCCGCCACCTCGTCGCGAATCGTCACGGCGTGGAGGCCTGCCTCCGCCATAGTCGCGTCGGGGGCCTTCCCGCCGAGGGGGCCTGCCACCGTCGCGCCGAGGGCCTCCGCGTCCTCCCCCACCGGACCTGCCGTTGCCCCCCGATCCCTGCCGCCTCGCTGCCACCGTCTCCATGTCCTCGTCCAAGAGGAGGGAGCGGCGTGACAGCGAAATCTTCCCCTGAGGGTCGATGTCGATTACCTGTACCGTCAACTCCTGGCCCATCTCGATTTCGTCCTCGACCGACTCGACTCGGTGGTCGGACAGCTCGCTGATGTGGACCATGCCGTCCTGGCCGGGGAGAATCTCGACGAACGCCCCGAATCCGAGGATGCGGACGACCTTGCCGGTGTAGATGTCACCGATCTTGGCCTCCTTGGTCAGGTTCTCGATCATCTCAACGGCGCGCTTGGAGGCGTCGCCGTCCACGGACGAGACGAATACCGTGCCGTCGTCCTGAACGTCGACCTGCGCGCCCGTCTCCTCGATGATGCCGCGGATGGTCTTGCCGCCCGGACCGATGACCGCGCCGATCTTGGAGACCGGTATGCTGACGGAGGTCATGCGTGGGGCGTACTGGCTCACCTCTGCGCGAGGGGCATCGATGGCCTCGGCCATCTTGGCGAGGACTTCCATCCGCGCCTCCTTCGCCTGAGCCAACGTCTGCTCGATAACCTCGAAGCCGATGTTCTGCACCTTGATATCGAGCTGGATGGCCGTGATGCCGTCTGCCGTGCCGGCGACCTTGAAGTCCATGTCGCCGAAGTGGTCCTCCATGCCCTGAATGTCGGTCAGGGTCACGAAGCGGCCCTCGTCGTCGGTGACGAGTCCGATGGAGATGCCTGCCACGGG
>JAPPDQ010000319.1 GCA_028875495.1 Chloroflexota bacterium | reverse complement strand
ACTACTTCCAAAAGCCCAAGAACGAGGAGCAGATGGCGCTCTTGCGGTCGTTCTACGAGGAGATGACGTACTCCTTCCATCCCGTGGTGCAGAACCTCGAACACGAGGACCAACGGATGAGGGCGCTGCAGGAGGACATGGTCGATTGGGGATTCGAGACACAGAGCGTGTGAGCAGGGGAAGCCTCACCGCAGAGAGCGCAAAGATCGCAGAGGAGAGTGAAACAGATGGATATCCAAGAGTTGGCCCAAGAACTGCAGACCGCTCAGCAGGAGGTCGTTGTTTCTTTGGCAGGCGCGTCCGAACGGGAACTCCACACCGCGCCGGAACCGGGAGAGTGGACAGCATCGGAGGTGGCGGCACACGTCATCGAGATGCAGGCCATGTGGATGGAGAAGATCGCCAACGCGGGCCAGGAGCCTGATCTGGCGCGTTCCCACAGCGAGATTGAGCGGCGCACCGCATCCGTCGAGGCGCACAGCGGGGACGATATCGGGACGGTTACGCGTCGGTTGGCCGAGTCATGCGGGCGGACGGTGGAGATACTGCAGGGCATGTCATCAAGCGATCTTGATCGCCCCGTTACCTATGGGCACACCTCGGCGTCCGGGACGGCACTGGAGGCCGCCCGGTCACTGGTCATCTCCCACCTCTCGGAGCACGCGCAGCAGATTACTGAGACGAGGCAGGCTGTCGGAGGCGGGTAAACGCCGAACAATCGGAGGGACTTACGGCCCCGGCCGGGCTAACGTCGTTGCAGGTGCTCGACCACCGCTTCGGCAAGCGCACCGATGCTGCGGCGGGTGACAGTGATGACGCGGGCGTCGCCCTTGCCCTCGAAGTGCGACGACACCCGATGGTCAAGCACGGTGCTGCCCCAGATGACGATGACGTCCGCCCAGCGACGGGCGGGGCGGAAGTAGCGGTCGTCCTTGGACCTCGTGCCGTCCACGAACCTCCAATCGATCCCCGGCGGCGACTTCTCGCGTATCTCCCGAGTCTTTGCCTCGGTGCCGCCGACGACGAGTACCTTGCTAACGTTGGCGGCGTTCAGAGCGGAGGCCATAGCCCTGAGCGAGCTTCGGTCCTTGGACCCTCCGCAGATCGTGCAGTGTGCCTTGTCCACGAGCAGGCCTTTCCTCGCCTCGGCCTGCCTTCGGCAGTCGCCGTTGCCGCAGTGCCAGAGGAAGGCCGATTCGAGGGCATCGCGGGCGCGGTCGACCTTCACCGATGCGATGTTTGTCCGATTGGGGCGGGAGGAAATGATCCCTGCTCGTGATAGGGCTTCACGCGCGGACTTCTGCGCGCCGGGCGTGGTGATGCCGAAGTCCTTGAACATCCGCGTGATCGAGATGTCGGGCACGGCAAGGGTCTCCACATATTCGATGGGCGTAACCGGGAAGCTCTCGAACTCACGAGAACCTTAAACTGCCGACCTGGCAGAGTTCGGCGGCTCTAGAGAACCGTCGCGAACAACAAGGCTCCCAACAGCACTACGCCTACAGTCGTCTCGATAATGCCGAACGGCTTGCCACCCTCTTTGCTGCGGCGCAGCGTCCTAATCCCGTTGATTACGAACATCACCCCAACGACTAGCACAATCGCTGAGACGATGACTCGCGGTACGGAGAATACCATGCAATCCTCCCAAAGAGGCTTGAAGAAGAGCCCTTTGGTATTGGGAGGCGTCGATCAGATAATCGACACTAGGTGCCGAAACGCACCGACGCGACCGGGTCGTTGTACTCGACGCCTTTGGTGGCCCAGAAGATCGTGGCTATCTCGTCGACGGCGGCCACGAGATTCTCGGCGGCCTCTTTGTCCACGCCCTGCTTGTTGGCGGACGCGAGCTTGGTCGCATTCCCAATAGCCGAATGCAGGTCGGCATGCGCATCGTGGTGCTCAGGCTTGAAGTAGTCGTTGCTGAGAATGTTGATCTCGCGCTTGCAGAGCTCGGCGTGCTCTTCCTTCACGGCCACGTAGCGGAAGAACGAGTTGCCGGCCTCGTTGCTCATATCACCGTCGTCCAAGGCCTCTATTCGAACCACCATCTTCAGCACGGTCTGAGCCGCGATCTTGGCGGCGATGGGGTCGTAGATGCCGCAGGGGATGTCGCAGTGGGCGTGGACTTCACGAATAGTCATCAGGCGTTTCAGTGTCTGGATCATAGCGGGGAATAGTCCTCCATTAACAGGTGTTTTGGCGATAGGAAGGGTATCAAGATGGCCGTAGACGCGCAAGAGAAACCGGTATGGGTGGGGCGCGCGAGACGAATAGATGGAGTCACAGTGTTGGACAGGGCATCCAGGCGTTCGATAGCATGAGCGCGCTATGGCCGAGTACGTTGACACCAACCACTGCCAGCGTTGCGGGCACGCCCTGGAGCAACGAGATTTCGAGGGGAAGCCGAGACCGACGTGTCCCAGTTGCGGGTTCATCGTATTCCTCGATCCGAAGGTCGCGGTCGTGGTGCTGGTCACGGGCAGTGACAAGCTGTTGTTTGTGCAGCGCGGGGCTGAGCCGCAGATCGGGAAGTGGTGCTTTCCCGGCGGGTATGTGGACCGAGGAGAGGAAGTAAGGGCCGCGGCCCGACGTGAGGTCCGCGAGGAAACAGGGCTTGAGGTAGAGATCACCAGCCTGATCGGCGTCTATTCGCTGCCGTCAAATCCGGTGATCGTTATCGCGTATTCGGGCGAGGCAAGGAGTGGAGAATTGATTCCTGGCACGGACGCTGAGGACGCCGGCTGGTTCGAGGAAGACGAGCTGCCGGAACTGGCCTTTCCCCACAATGTGAAGATCATCGAGGACTGGGAGGCGAGCCGCTAAGAGGGTGTTTCCACAGGCGAAGCCAAGCTATACCATCCGTTCACCCTGAGCCCGTCGAACGGTGGTTCATGGTTCGACAAGCTCACCACGAACGGTTCTTGCGTACTTCGAAAGTACCTTCTAATTCTCGCTTGTATCTTCTTCCGATGTCGGTGAAGCAGGCGGAGGTGAATACGGTGTGGTCTTCCGGGCTGTGGTGATGAATCCGGTGTGACCGATCATCCTGTGGTCGGGGCGGACGCTGCGGCCACGGACGGACCAAGTCCGCATGAATATCTCCGTAGTCTCGATCATGCCGAATGTGTTGGCGTCCTCCAGCGCGCCTACAAGTTCGTGGACCTGCAGGACGGTCGGGAGGAAGCACGTAATTACCCCGCCCGGCACGAGTGCATCGACCGCGTGCGGAACGACGTGCCACGGTTCCGGAAGGTCGAGAACGACGCGGTCGAGGTCGGTCTCCGGGATGCTCTTGGAAACGTCGTCTTTCTTGAAGGTCACGTGCGGATGCTCCGGCATAATGGCGGCGAGGTTCTCCTGGGCACGGGCGGTCATGTCCTCGCGAATGTCGTAGGTGAAGACCTTACCGCGTTCGCCGACGGCACGTGCGAGGGCTATGGTCAATGCTCCCGATCCGGTGCCTGCCTCCAGCACGCGAGCCCCGGGGAAGATGTCGCCATAGGTGATGATTGCGCCGATGTCCTTTGGGTATACGACGGTGGCGACTCGCGGCATGATGCGAATGTAGTCGGCCATGCCGGGCTTGACGACGATGAGCGCGTGGCCCTTCGATGTCCAGATGCGGACGCCGTCAGGCTCCCCGATGATGTCGTCGTGATGGAAGGTGCCGAGGTGGTTCTGGTCGTCCTTGGCGGTCTTGAGCGTAACGAGGTAGCGACGGCCTCGCCGGTCGAGAATGAGGGCCTGATCGCCCTCGTGAAAGATGTATCGCGCGTCGCTGGGCATGGTGTGATTCTACCGTAGCCACGCTCTGTTCACGCAGGCCAGTCGATGGGAAGTCAACAGTTGGTGGGCCATCTATCGACCGAGGGACGCTCCCTCAGGTTCGAGGACGCCGACTCGCTTCAGAACTTCGTACACCTCGGCGGCGCGGGCCTCTCCAGCGTCCGGGTTGGGAGGACGGACATCGGAGTTTTCGATGACCCCCATGTACCTGAGGATGTACTTGCAGACCGAGTATGCGTGTGGGTCGAAGGTGCAGTAGTTCAAGATGGGCACGAGCTTGCCGTAATACAGGTCACGGGCCTCGTCCCACCGCCCCTGCTTGACGAGATCGTACAGCCTCACTTCGTGCTCGGGGACGAGCGTGGCGCTGCCGGAGATCACGCCGTCGGAGCCCATCTGGTAGGCCAGTAAACTCATGAGGTCCCAGCCGCAGAGAACGGGGATATCCAGAAGCTGCTTGGCCTCGTAGTTCTTGTCGGGGATGCCGCTGATCTTGAGGGCGATGATGTTCTCGGTCTGCTGCGTGATTGGGAGAATGTCGTCACGGATGGAAAATTCTCCGCGAAGGCCCTGGTCGTAGAGCATAACGGGAACAATGTCGGCCAATCGCAGGAAATAGTCGTGGGAATCCCCGTCGATTGGAGGACGGGACATCACGTAGTCCGCGCCCGATTCGGCGGCGATGCGTCCCACTGCCAGTCCGTCGTCGAAGGTGGCGTTGATGATGCCGACGCCGACGGGTGCTGCGCCGCTCACATACTCGACTACTGCTCTCGCCGTGTCCCTTCGCTCGTCCATGCTGTAGGTGTCGTACTCGCCAATCTTGCCCTGCACCACGACACTGGTGGCTCCGGCCTCGAGGACGCGGTCGATCTGACGGAAAATACCCTGCACGTCGATCTCGTTCGACTCGGTGTACGGGGTCATGAGCAGGATGTTTACGCCGTCGAGTCGTTTCATGGAAGCGGACTCCTGAAGGGAGAAGGTGGTCACTCTAGTGTGTGGGGATTGTAGGTGCGGGAGAGTGAAATCGCAAGCCGACGGTGGGCGTCACTACACGGCGATGCGCGCCCAATGAATATCAAGATATTGACCGTCTCCGGCGTAGAAAACGACCAAGACTTCACCGTTCGGAAGCAGGACGCCGCGGGGATGCCCGAATCGCCAGGCCATCATGTCGTCCC
>JAPPDQ010000384.1 GCA_028875495.1 Chloroflexota bacterium | reverse complement strand
CTCTCGTTCAATGCCGGGGGCGCCGTCTTTACCTAGTCGCTCTTCTCGACCAACAGGGGCTGGTAGAGATGCCGGTCGAAGTTGAGGCGGGGAAGCTCCTCCGTTTCCTTCTCGTAGAGCTGCTCTCCTTCATCGACCAGCTTCTCGATTTCGCCGATCAGCTGGTGCTCGGATTGCCGGATGCTGACCACGTATTGGCCCTTGGCCTCCGCCTCCCGGGTGAAGCTCAGGTTCGGGTCGCGCTCGTCGAGAGTCTTGTAGACCATCCGCTCTGACTCCCAACGCTCCCTGTGAACCCGGTAGAAGGCGTCCGTGTACTTGCGCAGAATGGAGGTTACGGCTTCCTGCAGGCGAACTCTCTCTGCAACGGATGCTGGATGGACGACGGTCTCTTCGACAATCAGGCGGTAGCAGCCATCGGTCTGGACTATCCGCAGCGGGGCGTCCGGCTGCACGATCAGGTTGTCGAGGCCCCTCTGTTCCTTGTATTCGAGCAAGTCGAGATACACCTGCTCCCAATCGATCAGGTACAGGCTCTTGGAGGGGATAGACTGTTCGGCGCCGGAACGGGCGCCAACTCCAGCGAGGCCGGCAGGGTCGCTCTCCAGGGTCTGAACCTTCAAGGACATGTCGACGCGCACCGTCACGTCCCGGTCGGGCTGCAGGAGAATGTCCTCCTCCACGAGGAAGTCCCGCTCGTCGGGTACCTTGGGCACAACCAGCCCCTGTTGCAGCCATTCCTCATTGGGACGGATGGCGAGAGGCAGTTCCCGGTATGCTTCTGTCTCCACGCCTTCCCGCGCCAGGTACTGGCGGAACTGAGCCATGTAATTGGCGCGCACGGCAAAGATGTTGAGCGTTTCCAGCAGACCAATGTGCTCCGGGTGGCTTCCATCCAGCGACGCGCTCCGCTTGAGGCTGGCGCCCTTGCCCCGCAAGCGCACCCCGCGCCCGAAGAGCTGGATGATCTCAGATCCTTCGCTGCGGCCGATGTTCAGCAGACCCATGTTGGAGACACGCCAGGAGTTCCAGCCCTCCATGAACTTCTTGGCGCCGATGAGGATCTCGATTCGGCCAGCCGGATCATTGATTCCGTCGAAGAGGGAGCCGGACAGGGCGTCCTCTTCCAGAGTCAGGCCGGAGGCGTCGGCTTCCACCAGCTTCTTGAAGTCGCCGGTGTCGCCGATGTAGATGAGACCGAAGTAGTCCTGGGCGCTACTCGCCTTCAGGCCCAATTCGCCGTCGGACCCGCGGATTGCACACAAGCACAGTCCCCCGCCGGCTGGGGCGTGAAACACTCTTTCCAGAATATCTCTGTACACTTCCTCGGCTGGTCTGTCCTTGTCCCGCAGGTAGGTGAACCTCCCCGCGAACACGTCCTGGCCGTCTGGCGCGATCAACCCGCTCTCGCCCTTGATGAGGCCCTTGATGGCCGAGAGCACCCAGTCGCCACTGTTCTCCAGGACGCGATGCAGGAACCGAGCCACCGTCAGCACGTCGCTGCGTCTCTGCTGATCCCTGGAGTAGACCGCGTTCACCCTGCTGCCCACAAAGACCCACAGCGGCCGTTCCAACTGATAGGGCCGCAATCCTTCGGCACGCTCTTCGAACACGCACTGCTGCTCGTAGAACGAAAGCAGGTTACCGAGCAGAAGCCTCTCCGTCGCCTCCTCAGTCGTCTCCTCCAGGAGGTTGACCACGCGGAAGTCCTTGCCGTACCCGTCGCCGTGGAAGTAGCGGTACGAGTAGTCGAAGAGGATGGCTTTGCCGTACTCCGCCGTAAGCTCGTCGTTGCGGGCTGCGTTCAGGGCTTGGCCGAAGGTGGCGCTGTATTCAAAGGTGAAGCCGCGCTCGCCCAGGGCATCACGGAAGCGGCGCCAGGCCTCGCCTCCCGACCCTTTGTGTCCTTCATCGACGAAGATCAGGTTGTTGCCCTCGAATGCCTCTACGGGTACCCTCACGCCGCCGCCGCGCCTCTGTTCGACCAACTTGGTTATCTCAACGACCTGCACGGCGGCTTCCACTCCTGACATCAGGCCGCTGTCGTCCAGGTAGGACCTGCTGCAAGGGATACCCGAGGCCGTCATCTCATCAAGATGCTGCTCGCTCAGTCCCTCGTTGGGGGTGATGAGCAGCACGTTGTCCAAGTGTTGATTGTTGTAGTGCAGGAACTGGCGGTAGTTGAGGTGCATGATCAAGGTCTTGCCGCTGCCGGTCGCCATCCAGAAGGCCAGCTTCCTCAGGTCTGCTTCGGAGAAAGACTCACCGGCATCGTATTCAGCGAGAAGATCGTTGAGCGAGCGCAGTGTCTCACCTCGACAGTTGAAGTATCCATCGAGGAAGACTTCCGTGTAGAGGGCCGCAAGGTACTGGAAGTAGCGCAAGGTGATCGGCTTGGAACGGCGGGCGTTCATGGCGCCCAGATGGTTGCGGATATTGTCGTCGTATCGGGCCAGAGCATCCGGCGACATGCTCAGCACGTCGCCGGATGCTCTGCCGGTGATAGACGAAGCTGCGGCCTTCGGCGTCGAACCCCTCGTCGGCCTCTCTGTTGTCGGCCAGAAGATCCCGGTTGTGAGGGTAGCCAAACTGCCGATTGAGCCACGCCAGCAGTACGAGGCGCTGCTCCAGGCTGAGGGCTCGTTCGGGCGGCATGCCTAATCCTGTCCCGCGACGTTGGCTATCCGATCAGCGGGCCTGCTCATACACTGCCCCTATCCAACCCAGTATCGTGTTCGTCGCCGACTCTCTCATGCCTGTGTCTCCGCGAACATCCGCCGCTTGAAGATGGGATCGAGCGCCTTGGCCCCGCGGATCAACGAATCGCCGTTGACATACACCTCATCTGCCCCCTCGGTCAGCTTCCGGGCGGCTACGAACTCCTTGTCGCGCACCAGAGCGGCCTTGTCCCAGCCTTCGGTCTCTCGCCAGATAACGGCGACTCGCCGCTGATCCATCGTGCCGCAATAGACCAGGTATCGCCGGTCTTCGTCGCAGTATACCCGCCGTGTCTCGACACGCAGGCCGAGCAGGTAGTTGAAGGTCTCCGGGATGTCGGCGGCCTGTTGCCGCGTCTGGCCGTCGGCATGGATGTTCAGCGTATAGCGGAAAGGCTGCGAGAGGTTCTCAACGTGCAGCAGGGTCGCGCTGCGCTTCGTTTCCCATTGGAGCATGTACTTCAGCAGGTAGTCGTCGAACTGGAACTCCCCCTGCTGGGAATCCCCGGCAAAGTCGATGTTGTTCAGAGCGTCCTCATAGCTCTCGAGGCGCAAATACTTGAAGATGCGCGGGCTTCGCTTGGCTTCTTCGGGAGTGGCCATGCGGGCGGGGCTGCCGTCCCTCCACTCGGGTGTGAACGCGACCTTCTTGATGCGCGGGACCACAACGGTGTCGAAGTGGCTGCCCACTTCGATCAGTATGAACTTGCGTTGGCCGCCATCTTCACGGTTGAGGTTGATGACGGCGTGGCCGGTGGTGCCGGAGCCGGCGAAGTAATCCACGCAATAGTCGCCATCGCCCAACTGACATACCCGCAGGCAGTCAGCAACCGTGTAGACTGACTTAGGAAAGGAGAAGGCATCGGACGAACCCAAGATGTGGGTGAGTAGATTCGTGCCGTAGTCCGTTGCAGAGTACTTCCTATCGGTCCACAGCGTCGACGGCAAGGTGCCCTGCTTCAGACGTGACTTCACATAAATACCCAGTTTTCCCTCTCTATCGGGTCTTGCGGTGAGATCCGAGACTCTGTTGATAGCCGTCTCGTGCCCCCATTTCCAGGTCTTCTCCTCTCCTTTCTCATTTACCGGGTACACAATGTCCTCTGCCTTGACTGGTTCGGAGGAAGGATCCCACTTCCCCTCGGCACTGTTCCATAGAAGGGTCGGAATTCGAACCCTGCCCGAATCAGTAGCGTAGATCGGATAGAACAGCTTGGGTCTGGCGAACCTGTTCGCGTTGTAACCACCATGCTTTCTGAAATTAACCCATTCGAATTGGCTTGTATCATCCCGTTCCTTGTATCTTGCTAGCTGACCTTCGGATTTTGGCAGACGGCCTAAAGAGGAGAGGTAATGTCTTGCGGCGAATACCGCATATTCGTGAGCGATCGAAATGCCCGTTAGAGTGGATCGGCCCGCAGGATTGCTACGAATAATGGCGGTTCCCAAAACGGCATCCTCTCCAAGGAGGAGTGAGAGGGCATGGCGTAGACGATGGTACTCAGAGTCGTCGATCGCCACACAGAACGTCCCTTGGGAATCTACCAGCAGCATCGCGAGGAGAAGTCGGTCCTTCATAAGCGAGAGCCATGAAGAGTGCTTATAGTCATTCTTGTAGAGAATCTCGGACGCATAAGTATTGAACGGCGGGTCAATATATACGCACTGTACGTCAGCGCGACTCTTCTCAAGAAGCAAATTTAGCGCCTGCCAATTCTCACTGTGTATCAGTACCCCATCCGTGAAGCCCTCCAGATCTTCATACCCACCCAGTAGGCGGTCAACAAAGTCCTGCTCGAAGTGCTTGGTATCAAGCACAAGCGTGGGATGGCTCCTCAAGAACTCAGCGCGTTTGCCTAGCCCGTCCTTGCCCGCGTTGAACAGATCCACTTGTTCTTCGTCGATGTTGAAAAGGGCCTTCCACTCGTCCCACTGAGCGTCGCACCGGGCGATCTCTTCATGGAAACCCTCGTCAATGTGCCCAAGCGCGATGCAATACTGCGTCTCGATGACGAACTTGCGCTTCTCCCACAGCATTTTCTGGAAGCTTTCGATCTGGTCGAGAAACTCGATGATCTGGCCGCCGATGGAGCGGATCGTCCGCATCATCTGAAACCAGCCCTCGGCGCGATCCTCGTCGGCGACGTCCATATCGCCGAGGTTCAACACTTCGTTCTTCAGGTAGAAGTCGAGTTCGCGGACAAGAAAGCCCTTC
Source organism: Chloroflexota bacterium (assembly GCA_028875495.1). Lineage (GTDB taxonomy): Bacteria > Chloroflexota > Dehalococcoidia > Lucifugimonadales > VXLM01 > VXLM01. The sequence continues at coordinate 65 of JAPPDQ010000384.1, read as the reverse complement.
AGATCCCTGTGGATGAAGAAGTCAGACGTGTTGCGGCGCGTATACTGGCGCAGGTGGTGTTCGAG
>JAPPDQ010000574.1:2619-5002 GCA_028875495.1 Chloroflexota bacterium | reverse complement strand
AGCCCAGTTCACCAGCCCAATAACCTCAGTCTTGTCTAGTCCGTTACGGTTTTGCATGTTTAGGCCGATTCTTTGCGCACCATACCCAGCGGACATATACCTGAGAGTGTCACGTCCACTCAGGTGCTGGCCAGCCTCAACGGCATCCAAGAGTTGAGGTGCCATTGTGAGGGAGATGGCTTTGATGATTCTGGCGTCCACTAGCAAAGCCAAGAATTCACTGTTGATTAGAGACGCCATCCACACTTTCTTGTTTGGAGGTAAGCATTGAGGCACTTTATCGGAGAAGTATCCGGCGAGCGAAGATAGCCTGGGGCCATAGTGATTGTACTCTGCGCCGATGATGTGATGACCAAAAAAGACGGCGTGAGTCAACTCGGCAAGTTGCCTATCAGCAGCGATGCGAAGCGGCTCCAGAGTTGCCTGTCGTGCTAGCATAGGGAGCCCATGCTCACGACATCTGACATAGGCAATCGCAGGATTCGTTCCCCTGTCGACGACTTGTACGAACTCGTAGGAGTCCCCGCTGCTTCCTTCAGCCTCGCGAATGCGCTCCTCATCGGGTAGAGCGTCTAGAGCCGCAATGAGACTAGGGACGTCCAATCGCCACTCTGCGTCCACCCGCCGAGTCGGGCGCATCTCGTAGAAGAATACGTTTCTCTTAGCCACCTGACCTTCTCCTCTCGGCTCAACATATGCGTGATAGCTCAACCTGTCTGGGTTCGCACCGGTCTAGTATACGGATTTTCCTCCCCACCGCCTATCTCCCAGTTTGGAACGGACGGGCGATGTCCCTGCCTTAGCCTCGGCTTCGAGAGTATGTCCCGGAGCCACTATGTCCCTCTGGTCATAGGGGAAGCCCACAATGCCCGGCCGTCGGGCCAGCCACATCGACGTGAGTCCGTTCAGCCTTGAGCCGCTGGGATTGACAAGGAGCTAGTTCCACCGGCACGACCGTCGAGCTGTGGCTGGGTATCTCTCTCTACAGGGCCATCCGCGTGAGGGATTGCCGCAACCAGATGCAGCCTGTGAGGCCAGGGCAGGACCGTGTTCGCCATCGAGGCATCCATGTCGCCACTCACAGCACAGGTTGGCCCAACTCAGGCCGCTTGACACCTATCCCGATGCGTAGCAGAATACTTTCAAGACATGACACAGGGCCTTGAATCCCAAGTTGTACTCCATGACAGGGATTGTACTCAATTCTTATGGACCCAACTGCGGATAAATTAGAGCTCCTTCAATCGAGAGCATCCGACACACTCGGTCTCCTTTCTCGAACTCCCAGGTGTCGCCCGCTGTTCGTCGAGTTTGCAGGAACCCCTAAGAGTGGCAAGAGCACCTGCATTGATACTGTCAACCATTTTTTCCGAAGGCTAGGATACAAGGTTCTCGCACCAACTGAAGGAGCTTCTAAGAGAACTCCCTACTACTTGAAGGAAGATCTCGTTGCATTCAACGCGTGGTCGGCCACTTATGCTCTGACCCACATCTTGGAGGGCCGTTTCGGGTCAGATGAATACCATCTCGTCATCATGGATCGTGGGCTATTTGACGCGCTGGCATGGTTTGAACTCCTAAGACAGAACAACGATATTACTCCAGAAGAACGTTCGGCCATCCAGGAATTCCTTCTGGTTGCACATTGGCGTGAGCTAATTGATATGATCTTCTTGTTCCAGACTGACCCAGACACGTCGCTAGAACGCGAACATAGCAACAAGCTAATTCAAGAACATGGGCGAACTATGAACCCGGACTTTCTCGGTGATCTAAATGCTGCATACGACACAACCAGAGAGCTATACGCAGACAAATTCAATCGATTTCATGCTATTAACACTCACCAAGCGTCCTCAACTCAACAGTCGACAGCGTTTACTGTCGCGGAAGCTATCGTCGATCAGTTGTCGCGAACTCAGGTTTAGCAGAGACCACTATGCAAACATCCGACGTCTTAGTGTTCCCCAGGGAGATATTCGGTTCGGTCTTTTCCCTTCTTCCCTGGGAGTCAATACAGTCCCATATTGACGAAATCGAAGAGTCGTTTTCATGGCTACACAGACTGGAAGCCGAGCAGTCTGACGACATGGTACAGGCAATTCCGTGCGTGCTTATTAGAGACAGCGAAGGCAGGTATTGCGTGTTCCGGAGGGTCAAAGAGGATCGAACTGACTTAAGCAAGAAGCTGAGCTTGATAATTGGTGGACACATTGATCAAACGGCTGATCGGGATTCGTTCCTGTCTGCTATGGCACGTAATCTATCACGAGAAATCGATGAGGAGATCGGAATTCGTGCAGAAGAGCCGCCCCGGCCAGTTGGGGTGATTATTGATGGGTCATCGATTGTTGCATCTCGGCATGTTGCCTTTCTACACGAG
>JAPPDQ010000574.1:0-2609 GCA_028875495.1 Chloroflexota bacterium | reverse complement strand
ACACGAGATGGTCGCGGAGCACGTCTCGCCAGGAGCACCTGAGGAGTTTAGTAGGAGATCGAAATACACCGGTGATTTCGTATCTGCCTGGCAGCTTGGAGATTGGTGCGATAAGTTCGACCCGTGGTCGCGGCTGGCCATAGAAGAGTATGTTTGTCCGTCGAACGTTCAACCTAAACCTCGCCAGGGTTCATTTCTCTAACCAGCTTCGGCAACTCTCAGTTCAAAAGACGTCACGCGTTGAAGCTGTGGAATTCAACGGGCCGATGACTCAAGACAGGGAACGACACAGGGATTGCCTGATCTGCCCAGGTTGGATCGGCTAATGTAACAGGATGCCAGGTAGTGGCGGGACACTTGCTGTGGGGGCCTGTGCCAGACTTGCTGCCCGGAACTGATTGAGCCGAGAGACTCCGTAGGATCAAAGTCCCTTCCTTATCTCGAAGACGGTTCTGTCTACGATCAACGTCGCCCACTGGTGCCAGGCTTCCTCCTTTCGAGACGGTAGTAAACAGCCTCCGACCGCAAGTGCAAGCCCTCGTGTCTTCAGATGATGCATGTCAAGGCATCAGCTCAGATAGGCCCTCAATAGCGGAGACCTATCAAGTACCGGCTCCTGCGCGAGCTACTGAGTACCATTCGCAACGGACGTGGCTAAGGCACTCAGGAGGACCTCCTCGGAGTCCGCTCCCGGGGTATGGCTGTCTTCGGGCATGGGAATCTTGTAGTGGATCACGGCCTTCTTGGGCATGACCACGATCTCTCTGACGAAGGTCGCGATGAAGTCCCTGCGTTCGTGTAGCTCGCTCTCCCGCAGTAACTCAGTCATGTCCAGGGCGTTGGCCGCGATGGTCTCCGCGTCGTCCCGTACCAGCCTGCGTTGCGAGAGAATGGCCGTGGCCTCCGCCTCTGAGTCTTCAAGCCGCCCCTGGCGTTCCAGATGGGTGTTGATCCGGAGGGCTGCACTTGCGATGTCGTCGTCGGTGGTCTCCAGGAGCTCGAAGAGCCGTTCCAGCCTGCGGTGGGCGTCCGTGATCTCGGACTCGATGGTCTCCAGTAGCTTGCGTTGCTCCCGGGCAAGGCGATCCACCTCCTGCACCACCACCTTCGCCAAGTCGCCGTTGTTGCCTTCAGTGAGGATGCCGGAGCGAATCCTGTCGACGATCAGCTGCTCAAAGCGACGGGCGTTGAGCCAGGGAGTAGTGCAGGCTCCCTTGCCGAGCCTGATGCGCGACCTGCAGACGTAATAGGCGTACTGGCCTCCCTTGCCGAAATGACCTGAGAGAGGCGTGTCGCACGTCTTGCACCTGACCACACCGCTGAGCAGGAAGGAGCTTCCCACCCGGCGAGGATGCGTGATCTTGGGCGCACGGGAGCGCAACAGACTATTCACGCGGCGAAACTGGGCCTTGGGGACTATGCTGGGAAACGCCTTCTCCACCCTCACCGGGGCGGACTCGTCCTTCGCGTTCGCGCCCCAGACTGGGGTCCCCGTGTAGATCTCGTTGGGCAGAATTCTGTGGACGCCGGTCTTGGCCCAGCGCTTTCCGGTGCCAGTGTCGATGCCCTCGTCGTTGAGGACCCGGGTAATGTCCAGCATCCCCCTTCCGGCATCTGCCAACTCGAAGATGCGCTTGACCACGGGGGCCGTGGCCTTATCCGGTTCCAGTTTGGGCCGCTTCTTGGCTCCGTCGTGCACCATGACCCGGTTGTAGCCGTAAGGTGTCCGGCTACCAACCCAGAAGCCGCGGGAGGCGGCCTCCCGCATCCCCCGCCTCACTTCTGTCGCCAAGTTCTCCGAGTAGAACTCGTCCAGGCTCTCGATAATGCCCTCGAGGAGCTTGCCCGATGGGCTGTCGTCGGCGCGCTCGGTGATGGAAACCACCCTGACGCCTCTTCTCCTCAGCATGGCCTTGTAGGCGACGGCGTGCTCTCGCTTCCTGGAGAAGCGCGAGAATTTCCAGACCAGAATCTCCTGGAATGCAGCTTTGGGGCTCTTTGCCTCGTCGATCATCTTGTTGAACTCAGGCCTGTCGGAGTCCCGCCCGCTCTCGGCCTGGTCCACGTATTCGCGTACGACGACGTAGCTGTTCTTTTCGGCGTAATCTCTCAGCGCCCGAAGCTGGGCGGCCACCGAGAGGTCCACGTCCTGACGGTCGCTGGATACCCTTGCGTAAAGGGCCGCGGGCCTGGGTTCGGATACTTGAGTCATCTGTGGGGCCTCCGCCTCCAACTCACTCAGCCTGACCTACGCTGGGGCAGTGAGAATGCGATGCTCCTCCATGTGCTGGTGCCACAGTCTCTCCTTCGATGGCTGGCGACTGGCAATACCTGGACTACGGACAGGCGAGGGTCACGATAGGCGGCGAGAGGGAAATCACCCTGATGGTCTTCGGGGAAGACGATGCTCCCACCCTGCAGGGGACCTACACCATTGCAGGTCTGGCACTGGCGGTCGATCCCACCGAACAGCGGCTGGTCCCCACACCTCTCATCCTGTACCAGGCTCAACACCATCTCCCCGGCTGCGAGTCGTGTCAGAGCCAGTGCCCCTTTCTCGGTCTTGGTGGCCATGCGGCTCGGGAGCCGGCTGCCGCTGAGGGTGGGCG
>JAPPDQ010000004.1 GCA_028875495.1 Chloroflexota bacterium | reverse complement strand
CATGAGTTCTTGGTCACTCAGAGACGCGCCCTTCACGTCGACGAACCTCTTGAAGTACCGCCGTAGGATTCGGGTGGCTCCGGTTGCGAGGTACAGCGCCTTCGCGGCCCTGATAGCAGTCGGATAGTCGCCCGTCGTACGCGCCCATGAGAAGATGATCGCTCCAGCGTCTACACCCGTATCCCACGCCACCGTTGCGGCATGATTGGCCAAGGCCCGGAAGTTGCCAAGAGCCTTGGGATCCGGCGCAGGAATCGTGGCCTCGCCCATGAGCGCTCGGACCGCATACCGGTCTGCGAGCTCTTCCATTTCGTCGTGCGACAGAATCTCCTCATCCTCATCGACCACGGGAGCATCGGGCGTGCAATCTCCGTTTGCGATGTGGGCAGCCTCATGGGCGATGCGGAACGCAACCCGGCCCGGTTCGTCATGCCTGTGACCCAGCACGACCACGGGCCTGTCATCTACCACTGCGGCGAGTCCCTGGAAACTAGGCGTCGGCAGCAGGTGGGCGGGAACGACTGGAATCCCTCGAGTCCAAAGGTCTTCGAGGACGGCGTCCAAAACCAACCCGCCGTCGAAAGCCCGGATCTCCCGGCGCCACGCAAGTCCGTCGGAAGGAGGGCTCGTGGGCGCCGGGATCGATTCCCTCAGATTGCGCACCACGGCGCCTGCGATCCGCATCGCAGCATGGATTGCTGGAGCCAGATGGTCGCGCCCGATGTCGCGGACACACCGAAGTCGGGCCCTCGGGTACCCCGTGGGCTCCAGCCTTGATTCCGGGTCGCTCACGGTCGACAGGGGGACTGCCAAGAAGCGGCCTACCCGGATCTCGATTTCGGGGAGGAGCTCCGGTTGGTTCACACAGCTCTGATCCCACCAATCGGGTAGGATCGCGCCAGAAATGAACTCGCTTCCGAAGCCTGCCTGACGGAGCCGACGGATCAGCAATGGTATGGATCGCTTTGCCAGATTGCCCCTCCTTTCGATTGGTTCGTCCAGTGATTAGCGGTCACCCACAAGCCTGCGCGTCCTCTGGTGCTCAAGGAATGTAACCCATCGCACTACCGAACATAAGCCGAAATTCAGGGCGGCGCCACCCCGGGAGGGAGCTGCTCCACCCTGCCGAGGACCGGGGTCGTGTGGCTGTATGCGATCCGTTGTCGCTCCTTCCGCCCGGCTTCACTCCGGCGATGGGTTCGACGCTACGGGTGGGGCGCGCCACGATCCGCCCGGATCCGAAACGCACCTATGGATGGTCCAGTGCCCTTTTTGGGCACACTGCGGATTCGTCGGGGCGGCTTAGCCCTGAGCACCCTCTTCCGAATCCGCTAGCGGCAGAGGCGCCAAGTCTCCCACCATGAGAAGCAACGCTTCGCAGAGTCTAACGAGAGCCAGCGCCTCGGGACGAGTGAACACGCTGTGCCGGCCAAAATCGTGGTGGTTCATGCTGGCCAGCTGCTTGACGGCGGCAACAATGCGCCCGTATTCCCTGCCGCGGAGTTCGTCCGTACAGGCCATCAGGTGATGGGTGATCACTCCGTACCCTTGATCTCTCAGATCCTTGTCTAGGGCCTCGACCAACAGACGGCATATGCCGACTGCCCTGGGCGGATCGCTCGAAGCGAGTCTGCGGGCCACGTTGAGGTGGTCAACCGCGCGCTGGAGGCTCCCGCCTTCCTTCAGGACACGGCGTACCTCGACGATCTCGAAGTCCTCATATCCGGATTCTGACAGGAACTCGATCCACATGTCCGTGGGGACTCGGAACCGCCAAGGGCGCTGGTATATGGGCTGGATGCTCCCAGCCATCGCCCATGAGCCGGCCAGGTCCATCCAAAAGACCGGGGCCGACCCGCCCCGTTCGGCCTCTAGGCGACTCAGGACATGGTGTGGCATATCGCAGTACATCGTGAACGTGTGTTCGTGCGCGTGGTTCGTCGACCGGAAGTGCTGGAGGCCCTTCGGGATGGACAGGTCGCCGACCACGGAGCCGGTTTCGGATCGCCATCGCAGCTGCCCGCCCAGCGCCGCGATTCGGAACGTGACCACACCCTCTGGGAACTCGTCCGTCGGACGGAGGTCTTGAACCTGACAACCTGCCGAGAGCGCGATGCGCGGTTGTAGCGCGGCATCAGCCGCCACACGGCTCACCCAGATCGTCCCCACCCGGCGGTTAAGGACACTCAGGTCGCCCTGGCCGAGTCGAGACATGGTATCTTGCGTCGCGCTGATGGAGTTGGAGGTCTGGGGCGAGGCCTGCGGAGCTTGACGCCTCGCGACAGCCCTCCGGATTGTCTGCGGGCGGACACGCCTCGTCAAGGGTAGGCTGTCCGCTCAGGGAGTCGGGTTCCGTAGCCTAAGCGGGAGTCCTCGCGGATGACACGCCAGCGATCATCTTACTCCCGCCTTCCCGCGGTCGAGATCCCGGAGGGAGCGACGCCGTTTCAGACCGCCCTCGTCCAGCTGGGAGTCCTATACGTCATTGCCCTGTTCGTCGAACGCTCACTTGAGGTTCTCATCAAGGCATGGCGCCAGGCCGAGAAGACTCGACTTGACGAGGAAACGCGATCGGCGGAAGGCGATGCCAAGCTGGCGGCAGAGAGGAAGCTTCAGGAGTACAAGGTAGGCACCCAGAGGCGCGCACTCTTCCTCGGCTTGACGCTGGGCGTCCTGGTGTCGTTGGCCGGGGTTCGACTCCTCGGTCCGATCTTCGAATTCGCCGACGCGGGGACGTCGTTTCAACGGGCCGTGTTCCAGTTCACGGACATCGCCTTGACGGCTGGCCTGATCGCCGGGGGCTCGGCGACAATCCATGCGTTGATGGCGCTGATCGACGATTTCCTGAGGACCAGTCGAAAGCGGGCGAAGCAATCTTGAGGGCAGCAACTGCCGCCAGGGGTGCGCAACGGCCAGGGGGGTCGTCGGTCGCTTCAAGGAGGACCCAGGAGCGCCACTCCCGCGAAAGCGACCCCTTGGCGTCCTACATGCCGATCCGGCCACGATAGCCTCCTGCAACATCCGAGAGAGGAATCACCCCCATGGCCACGACTCCGCCCCCGTTTCTTCAGTCGTTCCGTCACCATCTAGCGACGCTGACTTGGACAGGATGAAGACAAAGCATGCCATACTTCTACGATTTCGACGACTTCCGTGTCGAGGACAGTAGCAAGAGGGCCGCTATCCTCCAGCGGACCGCGTCCAATCTCCTTGAATTGCGGGCTGAGCTGGACCGGGAGATCCCTTCCCGCACCCTGTATGAGACCCTCCTCGTAGCCACCTGGAACATCCGGTGGTTCGGCAAGACAGAGCGCACGGACGAAAGCCTCTGGTACATCACCGAAATCCTCTCACGGTTTGATCTCATCGCCATTCAGGAGGTAAACGTGATCTGCGGCATCTTGACCAGGTCCGTCATCTACTCGGTCCGTGGTGGCGCTATATCGTTACCGATGCGTCCGAAGGCAGCGGCGGCAACGACGAGCGTCTGGCGTTCCTGTTCGATAGTCGCAAGGTCAGGTTCAGTGGAATGGCCGGCGAGCTCGTCCTTCCTCCAATGAAGGGGAAGGATGGGCGGTCAATCAATCCGGCTCAAATCGTGCGTACCCCGTTTGTGGCCGGTTTCAAGAGCGGCTGGTTCGACTTCATGGTATCGACCGTCCACATCCGTTTCGGAAAGGACGTTCGTGACGACCCGGCACGACTGTATGAGATAAGGCAGTTAGCCCAATTTCTCGCAAGACGCCAGAAGGACAAAACGGCATGGTCTCGCAATCTCATACTGTTGGGCGACTTCAACATATTCGATGCAACGAGTCGGGCGCTCGAAGCCCTCATCGACGCTGGGTTCCAGATTCCAGAGGAGATTCAACAGTTGCCGGTCACCAATGTCGGCAAGCAGCCACGCAAGTACGATCAGATCGCATTCCTGCTAGATAACGAGAAGTATCTCGATGCCCCAAAGAGGGCTGGGGTGTTCGATTTCTTTCGGACGATCTACAGCGATGACAAACTGTCCAGCTACGCATCAGAACTCCGCACGTCGAAAGGTAAGGTTCCGGGTAACAAGTCGAGCTACTATCGTTATCACTGGAGGCGCTTCGAGATGTCCGACCACCTCCCTATGTGGGTTGAATTGCCGATCGAGTTCGCTGACCCCTATCTGAAGGCCGTGGCGGGTCGGTGAGAGGGGATCGACGAGGTCGATGGAGCGGGGCGGTACAGGAAGCACGTTACCGCGGAGTGTGCCGGACGGTTGTCCCCAACACCCGTCCCAGCGCGTGATCAATCCGGTGCGAAGGCACAATTCACATCCGGCCAGAGCATCGTTCTCCACAGCAGCGACATTCCGCTGAGACCTTCCTACGGCCAGTTGGCTACGCTCGAATTCGTGCCCGAGTAGGAGGACTGATCGACGTGGTTTTATCGGAACAGAACGCGGAGAACGGAGCGCGGGAGCAGCCGTGAACAGTGGGAGACCCTCCGGCACCACGTTCCGCGGCGAAGCGGCTGCCTCCACCCACTAACTCAGAAGGTCATCGGTGATCGGCCCAACGTACCAAGCACGCTTGGTCTGGTCATAGTACGTGTCGGAATTCACCCGGCGAGCGAAGTTCTCATGAGTCACGTAAAGCACCATGGGTGACGGCGATACGTCCACCACCATGCAGTTAGCTTGGTTGTTGGTGATCTTGCTTAGACCACGGTTGCTCCACGCACTGTACGCCAGATGCTCGTGCGGTGCGTTTCCGAAGAACGTCAGTGTAGGCCTCAACGTGTCCAGGAACTCGTAGGACCGCCCCGACTTCCGGCCGTGATGCGGTGCTATCAATAGGTCGATGTCTGTAACATCGTCTTCATGCTGCTCAAGGATGTGATCCCAAGACGCATCGTGTGAGTCGCCACCGAACACGATGCGGCTTTCACCGGTCTTGTACAGGAGCACATAGGACGCCGCGTGGTAGTCACCCGACGATGCGTTAGCGGCGTCAACGAGGTCCTGCGT